>CAYGXY010000146.1:0-3476 GCA_964354045.1 uncultured Dehalococcoidales bacterium | reverse complement strand
CTATGAGTCCGCCGATATAGCCATATTTGCCAGTCACGAATCCAGTGGCAAATGAGTCGGTAACCGTGCCTGCGGAGTTGTTGCCTATGAGCCCGCCGACATAGTCACTACCGCTCACGTTTCCAGTAGCGTACGAGTCGGACACCGATCCGTTGGTATTGCGTCCCAAGAGCCCGCCTACTTCATTGCCTCCACTCACATTTCCCGTAGCAGAGGAGTTGGTAACCGCGCCGCCGCTGTTTACACCCACGAGCCCGCCGGCATAGTCGCCGGTTCCGCTTGCGTTTCCCATAGCATACGAGTCGGATATATTGCCGTAATAGTCATATCCTACCAGCCCGCCTACGCTATCGGCTCCGCTCGCGTTCCCGGTAGCCCATGAGTTATTCACCGTGCCCCCACCGTTGTATCCCACGAGCCCGCCGATGTTGGTATTTCCGCTCACGGATCCTGTAGCATAAGAGTTGTTGACTGTAGAATGATACATATATCCAATGAGGCCGCCAGCGGTAGAGTATCCTTTTACGTTGCCAGTGGCGTGTGATTCTAATATAGAGCCTTGATCGTCAGAGCCTATGAGCCCACCTGTACTATAGCTGTTGATGGGACTGCTCACATTTCCAGAGGCGGATGAGTTGGTAACCGTGCCGGAATAGCTGCGGCCAATGAGCCCTCCGACCCAACCGCCCGTCATCGTAGCCCCCGTTACATTTCCACCAGCGGAGGAGTTGTTTACCGTGCCGTGATCGTTAAGCCCTATGAGTCCGCCGATATAGCCATATTTGCCAGTCACGAATCCAGTGGCAAATGAGTCGGTAACCGTGCCTGCGGAGTTGTTGCCTATGAGCCCGCCGATTTGGTCACTTCCACTCACATTGCCCGAGGCGGATGTATTGAACACATCGCCCTCGCTGGTGCCAATGAGCCCGCCGACATACATACCACCGCTGATATTCACGTCAACAAGGCTCACGTTGCTCACCGAGCTTCCCGTATCTGTGTATCCGAACAAGCCAACGTCATCGGTGCTTGAACGGTTTATGAACAGACCCGTGATGGTGTACCCGCGGCCGTCGAAAGTGCCGGTGAACGCGCCCGAGCCGTTGCCTATTGGCATGAAGCCCTCGTAATAACTCCCGTTATGGTTCCAGCTGGAGGTACCTGATGCGTCGATATTGGTTGCCAGTGCGTAGTGCGCCGAGAGGTTGAGGTTCATATCCTGGAGTTCGCTAATATTTCCGATAAGGAATGGGGCGCCCGGAGTTCCGCTTCCGCCTGCGGCTCCCGCCTCCTGCGCGGGCAGGGCGATGAACCCGCCCAGTAGTGCGGCTATCAGCAGATACATTAAACCCCGGAATCCCCATCGTTGCATTCTATCTGCTAATTTCATCTCTCTTTACCCCTAGTAAACTTTATCGAAAAAATACTAAGCTGTTATAATAGCAAATGTTATAGCAATTTACACGCTCACGAAGGAATTGTCAAGAGAACCATCGAAAATGGCGCTTCTGCTGAGAGCTCACTACTTAAAACGCGATCATTGTCGAGGGTAATGGCTTTCGACTGATGAGGTTACATAATCCAATCGCAGATTTGAATACAATCTGGTATTCCCAAATAGTATGAGTTCTAACACATGGAAAGTATCATGCTCTAATTACCGGTATTACTGTTTTCTGGGGTAAGGTCGCACCTTTGATCACTCTCTAGCTGAGCAGATTAGCAAGGTCAAGAGTTAAATGCATCTATTCCAGGCTCAACTATCATCATTTATCATTGGACACGCAACGGATCCCATCCGGATGAAAGATCAGTGTCGCGCATCTATTGCAATGATCGCAGCCGTTGACATAATTGGGATCCGCCATGGCGTGATTCACAAATGCGGGGTCCTTAAGCAGCGCCCGTCCTATCTCGACGAAGTCGAATTCCCGCATCACGGTTTCCAAGCTCTCCATTGTACACACTCCGCCAATGTAGCACAGCTTGGCATTCTTGATTCGGTCGCGCACCCTCTTGGCCCCTTCAAGGAAGTACAGCTCTTCGTAAGGGTAGTTCTTAAACATACGTGGCCCGACAATACGCATGCCGAGGCGCGTGAACCAACTCTTTTCCACGGCGATCAGTCCCGGAAGCAGGCTATCCCCATGAAACAGGAGCATCGGGTTCATGCTGCTGGTACCGCCGGTGGGGATCAGGGCATCGATGCCGGCATCGTCCAGAAGTCCGGCTACCTCGACAGCCTCATCCGTGGTTAGACCACCCTTGACCCCGTCGGTGAGCCCCATCTTGCCGAGGATGGGGAAGCCATTCCCCACCGCCTTGCGCACAGCTTCGAGGACCCGCAACGGATAACGCATGCGGTTAATGAGCGATCCGCCATATTCGTCTTTTCGTTTGTTGGTCTTAGGACTGATGAACTGGCTCAACCCATAGCCGTGGCCGAAGTGTATCTCCAGGGCATCAAAGCCTGTCGATTTCATGAAGAGGGCCGCGTCGTGAAAGCACTGAACCATGCGATCGATATCAGCGTGGGTCATGGCACCGGCGAAGGGTACGCCATAGGGGATGCCACTCAAGTTGATCATGGGGGAGGGACCGAGCGGACGCTTGCCCTGGAGCTTCTTGTTCTGGGAGAAGTTGCCGCAGTGGCCTATCTGCCCTGAGATCTTGGCACCAGCCTCATGCACTGCGCGGGTCAGCTGCTCCATTTGCGGACGAATCCCTTCGTGCATGTACATCATCGTTCCTCTCATGCGCCCGTCAGGCTCGACGGCGCAATAGGCCACGGTGGTCATTCCCACTCCGCCCTTTGCGAGTTCACGATGCAGATCGATTAACCGCTCAGTGGGATAGCCATCCGGGCACATTCCCTCAAAACAGGCTGATCGAATGACACGGTTGCGCAGCTCCAAACCATTGAGCTTTGCTGGTGAGAACAGTTTGTCTCTGTATTGAGACATTGCGTAGCACCTCCCCTCGATTTTGCACCTATCCTATATCGCCTGTCTCAAGTTTGTCAAACTCGCGCTCAATTCTCCGTAAATAATTGACTTATTAACCATTTACTCCTAGAATGAGTACCTCTTTGAGAGCTAAGGCAGAATCAGAGAAAAAAGGTGAACTGGAGCGTCTGAGGTTATCTCAGTGGTACCATAGAGAGCTTCAACGAGAAATTAACCAAAGGAGAATGCCTATGAAGCTAAGCGTCATGCTTTCAACTCTCCTGATCATCATATCGGCTGTAGCCGCATCCTGCACCAGCGCCAACAAACCGCCGGCAGTATACATAGACGCCAGCGCCGTGGAATCAAAAACCGGAGAGATGGTCTGGATGACCGGCCACGCCACCGACGAGGACGGCCAGATCACAAGCTACGACTGGCGCTCTAGCATAGACGGCGCGCTGGGAAATGGTTCGGCCACTAATACGAGCACACTTTCCCCAGGACAGCGCACCATCCGGTGCATGGCCT
>CAYGXY010000145.1:0-3042 GCA_964354045.1 uncultured Dehalococcoidales bacterium | reverse complement strand
CGCTGATGACCTCGATTATCTTAGGCACCTCTTCGGTGGCTCTGGGGTAGGCATCAGCGCGCTTGATATTGAGCGCGTCCATGTCCTCGAAGTACGCCGCAATGAACTTCTCGGCCAGTTCCTTGACCGTGGTTCCGGACTCGTTGGCGCGCTTGATGAGCTTGTCGTCGATGTCGGTGAAGTTCTGCACATATCTGACTTTGTAGTCCCTGTATGCCAGATAGCGTCTGATGACATCGAACAGCACGTAGCTCATGGCGTGCCCGATGTGGCTTTCGCTGTACGGCGTGACGCCGCAGACGTACATCTTAACCGTCTCTCCCTGCGGCTTAAATTCTTCTTTCTGTGCTGACAGCGTGTTGTGAATTCTCATATTCAGACTTTCTTTACCAGGGCAACAGCCAGCGCGGCTATGCCTTCTCCTTGGGCGATGAGACCCAAACCGTTGGTGGTACTGGCTTTAATCGATACTTGTCCCTCGTTGATCTCCAGCGCTTTTGCGATGTTGCGGCACATCTGCTTTATGTGTGTTGTGAGACGCGGCTTCTCGCATATTACGGTTGTGTCGATGTTTTCAATTGTGATTCCGTTGTCGCTCAGTATGTTCCGTATGCGTTCGAGCAAGGCGATGCTGGATATGTCTTTGTACTTCGCATCGGTATCCGGGAAGTGTTTCCCGATGTCCCCCAGCGCGGATGCGCCCAGCAGGGCGTCGATGATAGCGTGGACCAGCACATCGGCGTCGCTGTGCCCCTGCAGGCCGCGCTCGAACTTGAGCGTGACGCCGCCGAGGACGAGTTTACGTCCTTTCACCAGCGGGTGTATGTCGAAGCCTATCCCTGTCCTCAACTTTTTCCCTGTTTCCCCGGACTTGATGATGGCTTCCGCGATGATGAGGTCTTCGGGCGTGGTCACCTTGATGTTCGTATATGAACCTCTGAATATCTTGACCTTGTGTCCCAGACTCTCCACCATGCTGGCATCGTCCGTAACATTGCCCTTAGCTTTGCGATGAGCCTCGGATAATATATCAAATCTAAATACCTGGGGGGTTTGCACTGCCCAAAGCTTATCTCTAGGCGGTGTATCCTTTACATAAGAATCGGAGGAAACAACCTTGATGGTGTCGGCTACCGGCATCGCCGGAATAGCGGCCCCGGTGTCCTTTGCCTGTTCCAGTCCTCGCTCGATGATATCTTGCGTTACGCACGGGCGGGCGCCGTCGTGTATCAGAACCCAGTCGACTTTGTCGAGCTGCTTCAGCCCCTCGCTGACGGAATCCTGTCTTCTGGCTCCGCCAGGGCAGACGGCGACGACCTTGTTCCAGCCGAATTTTTTCACCAGGTCAAGACCGATGCCGACTTTGTCTTTGGCCAGCACTATCACGATGCTGTCAACGATAGGGGAACGCTGGAAGGCTTCAACGGCGTGAGCGAGAAGCGGCTTGCCGTCGATTATGGCAAATATCTTTTCTACCCCACCCATTCGCTCGCTTTTGCCAGCGGCTACTACAATAGCGCCGACCTTCTCCATAATATGTTCCGTATTCGAATCTATCACTCCGGTTTTTGGGCACCATTTGTTTTCAAATGTGCAAAAATCATACGTCCCGCGGACGTTTGGAGAACCCTGGTCACTACAACCGTTAATTCGCTGTTTATAAAGTGACGGCCATCTTCAACAACAATCATCGTACCATCGTCCAGGAAGCCTACACCCTGGCTGGGCTCCTTGCCCTCCTGGATTATGCGAACAGCCAATTCTTCCCCTGGCATTACAACAGGCCTTACAGCATTAGCTAAATCGTTGATATTGAGGACCTGCAAACTTTGTATCTTAGCTACCTGGTTGAGATTGAAGTCGTTTGTGATAATGGGGCAATTCAGTAATTTACAAAGCCGTACCAATTTACTGTCAACGTCAGGAATATCCTTAAGGTCCACCTCAGATATCTCTACATGTATATCAAGCTCGTTTTGAAGTCTGTTGAGGACTTCGAGGCCGCGGCGGCCCCGTATACGGCGTGTTGCATCATAGGAGTCTGCTATGTGGTGTAATTCATCGAGGACAAACCTAGGGATTATCAGGGAGCCTGTGATAAATCCTGCCTGGACTATATCTGCAATGCGTCCATCGATTAATGCGCTGGTGTCAACAACAAGTTGATGGGTACGTGGTACCAGTCTTCCCCCGATTCCTTCACGTCCGAGGCCGCCAACACCTTCAGGGATATGAAGGCCGAATATTTGAAATATTTCTCTACCCTGGGCTACAGTAATTATTGTAAAGATAATACATAGAGCTATTCCAACTATGATAGGACTTAACTGCCCCCATTTTCCGGGAAGCATAGACAGGGGAAATGTTAATAAAACGGATAGAAATAGAGCAATAAGTAGTCCAATGATAGCGGCTAAGAAATCAACAGTAGGCAATTGCGGAAAGCGGCTGCGTTTCCTTCTAGATGCTGGGCTCAATTTATGTGCCTCCTCCATCCTCCTCCGGCCTTTTGAGCGGGCCAACACACAGTTAAAATAAATGACTCCAGATTATTTTACTATTGCGCTTAGCCTCCCCATCCCGCCGGGGAGAATAATAATATGATATGAATATTTATTATACATAACTAGACTATCACAAACGGTAAATAGTGTCAAAATACGGAATTCACTTAATAATTAACTGTAAAAGCATACGCAGTGCCCAGTAGCCTAGTAAAGCTATAGCCGTTCCTTTGATCGTTTTACCAGTGAAAACAACGAGCAGAAATTTCCAGAACGGATATCTGATAGCCCCTGCAGAAACTCCTACGAGTTTAAAAAAGAGGTTTGGTATTGCAGAGAACAGGAAGAGCACGAGTGTACCTCTGCGTTTCATCCAGCCCTTTATCCTCGTATAGCGTTGTTTATTATCAAGCGCCTCTCTTCCACTAAAGCCAGCGGTATAACCGGCGATCTCACCCATTGATTCGCCAATACCTGACATTAACCCTACTAGGAACGGGTTCAAGATAGCTCCCATAAGAAAAACAACCGGTATGCT
>CAYGXY010000144.1:0-7620 GCA_964354045.1 uncultured Dehalococcoidales bacterium | reverse complement strand
GATTTCGGGAGCCCTTCTGCTTATCCCTACTATGCGCTCTACCTCTGCTTCTTGCGTGAGTCTTTTGGCTAACAGGGTTCCCAGATATCCAGAGACGCCGGTGATCGCTACGTTCTTCATCTTGTCCCCCTTTTCCCGTGTAAGAATGTTATCGGCGTGTCACCCTAGCTTATACAACCAGTTCGGCAGTATCTTCAGCAGCCAGGCGATGAGCCGCCACCTTCTGGTAATGTACGCATGAGGCTTCTTTCTCTCGATGGCGCGGTAGATTTGCTGCGCGGCCTTCTCCGTCGAGGCGCGCCAGAATATCCTGTCCCCCTGCGCCATGCGCGTGTCCACAAAGCCGGGCTGAATGTCTGTTACGTAGATGGGCAGCTTCGTCTTCATAGCCATGTGGTGCAAGCCTTCCAGATAGTTACAGACGAAGGCCTTGGAGGCGTTATAAGCTGGGGCTTGGCGACTGCCGCGGATTGCCGCTATCGATGAAATGCCGACGAGGTGGCCATGGCCTTGTTTTACGAAGTAGTTGAATGCGGTGGTCGCAATCGCAACGAAGCCCGATACGTTTGTGTCGATGGTCGCTTTGTCATTTTGCCATTGCAGGTCGGGCAGCGAGTGTCCGGTGCCTGCGCTGATTACCACCAGATCGACGCCGCCCATCTCGGCGATAAGGCTGTTGAATATGTCGATTGTGTTAGCAGTGTCGGCGATGTCCATCGTTCGCATGTGGCATTTGTCGGACAGCTCGGCTTGCAGCTCTTGAAGTAGCTGGGTGCGCCTTCCGGTGACGCCGACGATGTAATCGTGCCCGACGAGGAGTTTAGCAAGCTCACGCCCGATGCCGGATGACGCGCCGATGATGATAGCTTTTTTCATATCAGGTAACCTCTGCGTAGGCTCAAATCAACCCCCTGTTATCCCCCAGGCTTGGGGGATATAAAAAGAGATTGGGGGACACCCCCAACCCCCCGGTCCTTCCAGTACTGGAAGGACACCTCTATTTCAGAGGTTACTTAGTTAAATCTTCGCGGCTATCTTTGCTGCGGAGGCCACCGCTGCGGCCGCGTCGCTGGGCTTGGCGCAGTCGCCGATGACATACAGTTCGGGCACGATGCCTTCTAGCTCATGCGCCAGGTGGTCATCGGCCGTCGCTCCCACGGCCAGGATGACGGTGTCGGCCGGGAGCGAGAATATCTCGCCGCCCCAGTTCATTATCACAGTTTTGTCTGCAATCTCGATGACGGTCGTATTGACGAACATCGGCATACGCAGTTCGATTAGCTTCCGCGCCAGAGTTCGGTAGGTCATGCGCTCCAACTTGCTGCCGTTCTCGCCCAGCAGTGCCTTGGTAACTATAGTCACCTCTTTATCCTGTTCGGCCAGTAATAATGCAACCTCCAGCCCGATGAAACGCCCGCCGATAACGACGCACTTCCCCTTCACTTTGGCTTTGCCGGTTATGACATCGGTCGCCTGCACTACACTCTTACTGTCTATTCCTTTAACAGGAATTTTCGCCGGGACAGCGCCTGTGGCAACTACAACTGCGTCGGGCTTGACTTCCATCACATCATCTCTGGTGATTTCTGATTTAAGATTTACTTCTACGCCCGCTTTTTCCAGAGAGCGTTCCAGATAGGCGGTAAAGTCGTTGAAGCGCTCTTTGCCGGCAACGTTCGCCGCGATAGTCCACTGGCCGCCGAGGGAGTTGCCCTTTTCGTGGAGCGATACCTTGTGGCCACGCTCGGACATGAGTATGGCAGCTTGCATGCCCGCGATGCCTCCACCTATGACCATTATATTCTTGGATTTTTCAGCCGGCGTCAGCGGCAGCTTACTTTCGCGGAAGAGGAACGGGTTCACCGAGCACGGCCCTGCGCCCGGATCGGTCTTGATGCAGTTGTTGCAGTATACGCACGGGCATATCTCGTTCGTTTTTCCTTCACGCAGCTTATTGGGCAGTTCCGGGTCGGCCAGCACCGGGCGTCCTAAAGCGATGAAGTCGGCTTTGCCGCTCTTCAGTGTCTTCTCTCCTAGCTTGGCATCGATTTTACCCGCGACGATCGCGGGGATTTTGACGGCTTTCTTCACTTTTTCAGCCAGTGCTATCATCGGACCGTCGGGATATGTGTAACATGGTATGCTTAATGCTGTCCAGAACTCAAGGCCTGAAGAGATGGAGATGGCATTAGCCCCCGCTTTTTCCAGCACCGATGCCTGATACAGTACTTCTTCCATTGTAATTCCGCCTTCAATATCGTCGGTACTGTTGATCTTAACTATGAGAGGGAAGGTTTTTCCCGTCACCTTCTTTATGCGCTCCACAATGCTGCGTGCGAAACGGATGCGATTTTCCTTGGAGCCTCCATATTTATCGGTACGGGTATTGGTTATCGGTGACATGAATGTGCTTACCAGGCAGCCGTGGCAGGCATGCAACTCCACGGCATCGGCGCCGGCCTCTTTGGCGCGCCGTGCTGCCTGGGCAAAGTCTTCGATATAGCGATCTATATCAACCTCTGTCAGCTCTTCATATTTCCATGCCGGGTTCAGCCACGGTGTTATAGACGGCACCTTTATCAACATCCCTTCGGGGACGAAACCGCTGAAGGTGATCAGTAACCCGTTGTGCATCAGCTGAACCGATGTCTTGCTTCCATTCTCATGGATTACATCGACTATCGCTTTGATCCCCGGGATGAATGAATCGTTATAGATTCCCAGCTCCCATCCGGGCGATCCATCCTTGCTTACTCCAGCGCACTGGGTTGTGACGAGCCCGATGCCTCCGCAGGCACGTGCCTTGTAATAGTCTAGCATTCGCTGCGAAGGGTTTCCCGTTCCATCAGTCAATACAGTTCCCATAGCATTCATGATAAGCCTGTTTTTTAGACGTAGCTTCCCGATATTCCCCTGGCTGAATAATGTTGGAAATTTGCTCATGAGAACCTCCTATGAATTCGGCGATTAAGTTATTGTAGTCTACTGTAGAATAAGGTCTTGGTCAATATAAGGAGGCCTCTGATTCAGTATTTTCAACCCCCTAATCCCCCATTCTTGGGGGATTTTGAAAAAATCTGGGGGACACCCCCAGTTCCCCCGTCAGGAGAATTTCTCCTGAACCTCTTTTAAATCGTCTGCGTAGAGGTGAATCAGAATTTCACCAAGTTCTGGTAATGCCCCACGACCAACTAATGCTTTTTTGCTCGGCGTGGTGAAGAACACCACGCCGAATTTTGGAGATAGGGCGAGCATACAAACTTGCCCCTACAGGGGGGATTTTGCAGAGATGGGGGACACACCCCGGTTCTCCTGCTATGAGAGAAGTCTCCCGCACCTCTTTTTCAGGGCTTCTTTTGTATTTGGTTTCGGAATCGGTTGGCTGTGCGAACGAAGGTTTGACTTGCTTTCCCTCCTGTGATATAAAAGCGATTGTCATCGGCATCTGGTTTATTTACATAATGATATATCAAAAAGAGGATAGAAATGACGAATGAAAGTTGTGACGTATTAGTTATCGGTTCGGGGATTGGTGGATTGTCAGCTGCGGCGTTTCTTGTCGCTGCTGGATATAAGACAATCGTGGTGGAGAAATCGCCGCGTATCGGCGGGCGCTACTCCACTATCGAGCATAAGGGCTTCAAGATCACAACCGGCGCCATCGAGATTGAGATGGGTGGCGTGATACAGAAGGTGTTCGACGCCGTGGGTGTTAAACTCGATGCTAGGTTAGCGTCATCGTTCAAATACCGCATAGCAGGCAGGGACTACGAGATGCCGGCCAAGGGCGGCATGCGAGCTTTCATATCGGCGCTGGCGGAGAGCGAAGAAGAAGCGAATCGTGTGATGGGTGGCCTGAAGAAGGCGCTGGCATGGCAGGAGCCCGCCGATAACATAACCTTGCGGCAGTGGGTGCAGCAGTATACGGAGAACGAGAGGATAATCCGGGCGTTCTGGTCGCTGGTCAGCCCCACACACTTCGTAAATGACGATGAGCTTCCCGCCGGGAAGTTTTTTGCTTATTTAAAAGCACCTAAAGCAGCTGCTGTCGGCATAGCGCCACGCGGCCCACTGGAGCTGATGGAATCGCTACAGGCTGGAATTGAGGCAAAAGGCGGGCAGGTGTGGACCAAATGCGCGGCCACTAAGATCGCAGTTGAAGATGGGAAAGTGGTCGGTGCAACGGTTAAACAGGGGAGCGAATCCGTGACAATCGCGGCCAGGGCGGTTATCAGTAACACAGGTCCAAGGAAGACGGTCGAGCTGGCTGGCGCGGATACCTTCGATCGCTGGTATCTAAATCTTATGGACGCGACACTGCGGCCGGCTCCCTTTATAGCAGTGCACGCCGCTAGCGATGAGCCCCTTGTCGATTGTAATTCGCTGGTGTTCGTAACGGGGCGCAGGCTCAGCTGTATGAACACCCCGTCATTACTATGTCCGGAGCTAGCTCCTCGTGGCAAACATCTGCTTATGGCCGGCGGCACGCCTCTGTCGTCTCTGCCACCGTACGATGTGAAGGCGGATAAAGAGCAGATCATCGCAGAACTCAAGGAGGAGATTCCTGATTTCGACAAGCGGGCGGAGCTGCTGATGGTGAGCTATTTCCGCGGCGATGTGCCCGGTTACCATAGCTGGCCCGGCTTCGATATGCCGCAAAAAACCCCTATTGTAAACCTGTATAACGTCGGCGACGGTGTGAAACCGGTGGGTTGGATTGGGCTTCCAGCCTGTGCCAAGAGCGCGGAGATGGTGTTTGAGGATATAAAGTGGCGGGTTAAATTAGCCTAAAACAAGTCGATATAAAGATGCAGATTTATATTTAAAAAAGGAGGGATGAGATGCTGAAAAACATGAAAATTGTCAAAGAGTTCAAGGAATTCGCTGTGCGGGGAAACATGATCGATATGGCTGTAGGTATTATTATAGGAGCCGCCTTTGGCGCTGTCGTTTCATCGCTGGTGGCTGATATCATAATGCCGCCTATCGGATTAGGGCTGGGCAATGTAGATTTCTCAAATCTTTTCTGGGTAATCAAAAAGGGAGCTACTGACGTCGGTCCCTACGCTTCACTGTCAGCTGCCCAGACCGCCGGTGCCGTCACTTTCAATTATGGCATGTTTATTTTAAAAATTATAAACTTTCTCATAGTGGCATTCGCTGTTTTCATCCTGGTCCGTTCAATAAACAAGATGCGCCGGCCTAAGGAAGTTAAACCTGGCGAGCCGACGACTAAAGAGTGCCCGTACTGCAAGTCAGCGGTATCGATTAAGGCCAGCCGCTGTGCCTTCTGTACCTCCCAGTTTGAGCAGAAATAGCAGTTGAGAGTTCGCTCTCAGAAAGGGGTGTGGTGTGAAGGATAATAAGCAGTTCGCTGCACCCTGTGGTCTCTATTGCGGTGCCTGTTCCATACGCAGTGCGTATAACAGGAATGACTCCGTGTTGCTTAAGGCGATGGCGGATGGCGTCAGTCTTTACCTCGGACATAAGGTCGAGGCAAAGGACTTGGCTTGTAAGGGGTGCCTGTCCGATGTTGTGTCCATCTCGTGTCGGGAATGTAAAATGCGGGATTGTGCATTCTCTAAAGGCTTGAAATATTGTTCGGAATGTACAGATTCTCCTTGCGAGTTGATAAAGAATTTTAATAACGATGGTTTACCGCATCACGCGGAAGTGCTGTATAATATACGCCACCAGCGGGAAATAGGAGTCGATGCGTGGGCAAAGGAACAGGAAGGAAGGTGGCGCTGCCCCGGTTGTTCTGCTGAGACTGATTGGTATGCCAGTAAGTGTCACTCCTGTGGCGCTGATCTGAGCGGGCATTTTTAATGAAATGAGCACGGTATATGTACTCGGGTAAGAAAAAAGAGGAGGTGCACCATGGCGAATAAGAAGTACGATGTAATTGTAATGGGGGCCGGGCCTGGAGGTATAGCATGCGCTGCATTGCTCTGCAAATGGGGACTGAAAACGCTGATCGTGGATAAGAACCAGATACCGGGTGGTAAGGCGATCACAGTCGAGCACAAGGGTTTTAAGTACGACCTCGAGCCCAAGCTGCAGGTGCCTATGTCAGGTTCGGCATTATGGCTGCTTTATGATGAGCTGGGGATAAAGGATCAGCTTGGTGCCATCCCCTGCGATACCGTTAAGCTGGCTTACAGGCATAAGTCGGCGGATAAGTACAATGCCAAAACTCTTCCTCAGACCAGCGTTGATCCGACGCCGCTGTTTGACCTCTGGGGGCTGAACGATAAGGAGCGCAATGATGCTATTCCTATACTGGCGGAGCTGGCCTTCCTTACCCCGGAGCAGATGAGCGCCATGGATGACATGACCTTCGATGAATGGCTCAAGAAAAAGAACACTCCGTGGGGACTGTACAGCTTTTTCTGCATGCATGCCAATGGTTCGCTGGCCGAGCCAATCGATCTGGTAGCGGCGTCGGAGCAGGGGGCGATAATGCAGCACATTGCTACTGCGGGCGGTGGTGGTTATTACAAAGGCGGCTTCGGGCGCATGCTGGGCACAGTTGCTGACTACATCAAATCGCATGGCGGCGAGTTCCAGATGGGCACCCGTGTCGAGAAGATCAGAATATCGAACGGACGGGTTATGGGGATATCGACAACAAAGGGAGATTTCGATTCTAACATCGTCGTCAGCGATGTAGGCATTCAGCCTACCATGTTGAAGTTGATCGATGAGAAGGAACTCGATCGCAGCTATCTGAATTATATACGAGAACTGGTGCCGGGATGGGCCTTCACTGCCGTTAGATATTTTCTGAATAAGAAGGTAGTGAAAGAGCAGATGGCGATGTGCTATGCAGACTATACCTGGATGACGATGGATCTTTTTAACAAGGTCAAGGCCGGGCAAAAATTAGAAGAAGAGATCTTCTTTTTCACCGTACCATCTAATTACGATCCTAGCATGGCACCGCAGGGCCAACAGTGCGTTATTGCGGGAACGGTTTGTTCACCCGATCCAAAGGCCCCTGAGATTAAGATGCAAAACGATCTTCTGGATAAGATGATAGAGAAGATATATCCAGGGTTCATGGACGCTTGTTTCGAAAAGCAGGCCACGGGGCCAGCTGAGATCTCGAAGGCCACGCGCGACAGCGTGCTGCCTGGACAGGGGGGAGAATGCGTCGGCGTGGCGCAGATCGTAGGCCAGTGCGGCAAGTATAAGCCTAAACAGACAACGCCGATAAACGGCCTGTTCATCGTAGGCGCTGACGCCGGCGGTGTTGGTATGGGTACCCATCAATCCTGCCAATCGGGGATGAAGGGTGCTCGCCTGGTTATGCAGCAATATATCAAGCGGCAGGCGTCAAGATAACATCAGATTAAATACTTGAGGGGGCGTTATTGCCCCCTCTTTTTTAATATATTGATCTAATGATTACTATTTTGGCAAAACCATGGTCAAAGCATCGAAATCGCAGGCGATAACGCATAGGCCGCAGCCGAAGCATTTATCTTGATCTATTACAGCCTTTGATTCTTTAGATGTAATGTGAATCATTTCGATAGCTCCGAAGAAGCATCTGTCTATGCATTCCTCACAGCCGGTGCACAGCTCATCATCCACTACAGCGCGGAAGCGGCTCTT
>CAYGXY010000143.1:0-2659 GCA_964354045.1 uncultured Dehalococcoidales bacterium | reverse complement strand
GTCGAGGTTTGAGCTCAGGCTTGCGGTTGCCCATGTGCCGGCGGTTACGCTTGCGTTAAGGGTTTGAAAGTCGGATAAGTTGAGATTCCCGATCGTTCCCAGTACGTAGCGGTCGGGGTCGCCGCTGCCACTTACTGTAGCATTTGTGTAATATTCGGTTTTAGCTGCTCCCCCCACAGTCCTGTCGATTTGGGTAACACCACCGCCCGGGTGTGATTCTGATGGTGCCCCACCCAGCACGGTCTCCATAGCGAAGATTACCAAGTCCTGGATATCCTCAGAAGTCTGACCTGAGGGTACTTGCACAAAGAACACGATTCCGGGGTTACCGGAGACGTTATATGTTGCCAGGGCCAGCTCGGGGCCTACTTTAGAGGTCCAGATACTCTCATTTATGTAATCAGCAGCCATGGAGTTTACATCGTGGATTCTTGTCAGAATAGCCTCTTTGAAGAAGCTGAGAAAGTAGTCAAATTGCGTTGATTGCGTGTATCCCGGTTGGAGGTTGAAGCTGAAATAAGCGGTTGTGTCCGACGGAAGGAAGTTGCTGGTCTTCTCTCCTGTGGCTGTCACGGGCGAGGGCTGGTACCAGCCGGCGGTAAAGGTGACTGTCGCTAACAGTAAAACGATCGTCAATAACGACGCTATAACGCGGGATAACCTTGCAGATATTCTCATTGTCACTCTCCTAAAACGATTGTCATTGGAGATAGACCCTTCTAACATTGGCGAACACTGAAAAATTCGCATAACAATTAAATACTTTTAAGGTAATATATAATAAATTACCCCAAAATACATATTGTTAAAATGAATTAAGGTTATAGTTACGAAATACTATCACTTATATATACGTATGTCAATAAATTACCTGGGTGTAGGGTACCGCTTTAACGAGTAACTGCAGGACCAAGGTAGAAGCCGCGGGTGCTCTTACTGGGAGCACCCTTTATTTTCCGCGCTGGGAATTTGAGATGAACATAGTAGCTGATTTTATATTTTTATAGTGATGATTCATTGTGTGACAGCATGAAGCTTCTTGCATGATGAACAACACAAACTACATATAAATATGAGCAAAACTATTAATCTTGCCAGGTATACCCGGTTTTTTTACATAAAGTCTATAGCTTCATATTTAGAAGCGTGACCCTGTCGTTCACCCGTTTTGCTGCTTCACGCCGGGTGATTGAACCGGACAAGTCCTTGGCAAGCTTCTCGTCTTCTACTACATCATTGAGCCAGCTGCTGAAGTCATGCTTCTCATCGTTTGAATGATAATTGAAGGTCTCATCCGACATGTTGGACAGGCCGTCGCTCAAATCCCTCATGTTCTTGAATACGCGCCCGTCGCAGCACCAGAATGAGCGCTCCTCAGGGACATCAGCCAACAGTTTCTCCGCATCCTGTTTCGTAATCTTTATTTTGTACATTGCCAAAACCTCCTCAAAAAACTAATAGCTTGAAACCATATTTGTTGCGAGGTAATATAGCTGGTAGGCGCCTATTATACTACTTTTCTTATTGATTGTCCTATATCTCTTGCATAGTTCTCAGGTATTCGACCGATCTTTTTGAATCCGTGTGAGATACCAGCGTAGACACCACTATCTCCAATTAATCTAAAATAAATACTCTCTTGGGCAATACTCTAGCTCACATGATATATCTTGTCAAGCATTACAGCATTGACATAACTATGGTATGCACCATCGTTAATAATATAAATTCCCGCTATTTGCACCGCGTCATCGATGCAGATATAATTCAAATCGGGAAATAAACAGCAGGCGATGAAGGGAGGGTTCTATGCCCGGTTATAAGCATCCTTGCCGTTACTGTGACAAGCTGATTCCACCTGATTCAGCCGTCTGTCCCATCTGCGGAAAGGTGAACCCGCTCGGACCATTGAGATGTCCAAAATGCATGACTGCGATAGAGAAGGGCTGGAAGAAGTGCGGCCGTTGCGGGCTATCGCTGGAAATCACCTGCCCCAAGTGCGGTAAAGTAAACTTCTTCGGGGATTACTGCGAATATTGTCAAGCTCGGCTGACGGTTATATGCCCCAATCGCAAATGCAAAACCGAGCAAACACCCATCGGCGATAAGTGTATCAAATGCGGCAAATCATTGAAATAAGGGGGGAACATGAGTCTGCAACCTTTCACAAGCAATTTCGAGGATAACAGCACCAACGCGGGGTTCCAGTTCACATTTTATTGCGATCTCTGCCGCGAAGGCTATAAAACCGGGTTCATCGAATCAAAGACCTATAAGAAAGGGCGTTTCTTTAAGGGGCTGGGGAGTTTTGTCGATGCCGCCAGTCAGGCCACAGGCAAGTTCTCCGGCGCCGGTTACGGACTCCAACGGGGAACGGATGCCATCAGTGAAAGATTTGAGGGCATGTCCCCCGACTGGCACAAAGAGCATGAGAAGGCCTTCGAACTGGCCCAGAACGAAGCCAAGGGACACTTCCAGCGCTGTCCCAGGTGCAAGAAATACGTTTGCGAGAACGACTGGAATGAGCAGGAAGGGCTATGTGTAGAAGAGGCGCCGCGCGAGAGCACCGAGGTAGCTGCTGCCCGGGCCGAGAAGATGGCAGCTGATATCAGGGCCAAGGCATCAAAAGCCGAGGTGTTCACCGGAGAAATTGAAAGCA
>CAYGXY010000142.1:0-3425 GCA_964354045.1 uncultured Dehalococcoidales bacterium | reverse complement strand
CGACTGAAGAGCTTGACGAGATATCCAACCTCGATTTCGAGTACGACGTACACCCGTACTACAAGACTGGCGAGGTAAGAGCACTCGAAACTATTAAGCAGTCAATAACGACGCACAGGGGATGCTTCGGCAACTGCAACTTTTGCTCAATAGCCATTCATCAGGGGCAAAGCGTTATCTCTCGCAGCATACAGTCGATTACAGATGAAGCGTTACGAATCGCACAACAACCGGGATTCAACGGCATCATTTACGACGTCGGCGGCCCCACTGCGAACATGTACGGCGCAAATTGCGAAAAAGGATGGCGTTGCGCTGACAAACACTGCCTTATGCCAAAAATATGCCCAAATCTGAAGTTCGGACATCAAGAACAGATGAAGCTCCTGCGTAATCTCACAAATATCCCGGAAGTAAAAAAAGTATTCATATCATCCGGCATCCGCCATGATATGGTCATCGCCGATAAGGAAAACGGCGAACGTTACATCGAGCAACTGGTGAAACATCACGTGTCCGGACAGATCAAACTTGCGCCGGAGCATTGCGACAATGAAGTCCTATCCTTAATGAATAAGCCTTCCATCAAAGCTCTCATGAAATTCAAAACTGCATTCGATAACGCATGCAGCGAGTCGGGCCAGCGATATTTCTTAACCTACTACCTCATAGCTGCTCATCCCGGCTGTACCATCAGACACATGCAGCGCCTCAGGGATTTCCTAACGACCGGATTAAAGCTGATCCCTGAGCAGGTCCAGATATTCACTCCAACGCCGTCGACAATTTCGACCGCTATGTACTATTGCGAGACGGATATGTCGGGCAACAGGATTTTCTGCGAGAAAAGCCTGAAGGGCATGCAACAGCAGAAAGACGTTTTAAAAAGAACGGATCAAAAAGAATAAGTCCTGAACAATACATATGAAAAGCCCTTCGCAGTTATTCTATGTGTCTTAACACTGCGAAGGGCTTTATTGCAGATTCTTTACTGGACTATGCTTTTAGAACTCCAGCTCGTTCACGACCTGCCAATCCAGCTCATTCACGACGACAATCTTATTGTCCCCGACTATATACAGATTGTCATTGATGTAAAGTGCTCTCCGCGCCTGGATATCACTAACAACCTTCACCAGTTCCAGGTTGTTGCCTGCATAGGAGAAGATATAACCGCTCTCGCTCCCCGGCAGGAAGAATATCTCATGCGCCTCATCCAGTAAGAAGGCGTGATGTGTGCTGAGTATATCTGACCAGTAATCCTCCAGAATATACTTGTCCAGCTCGGCAGGCTGCTCCGGATTCTGCACATCGAACAGAGATATCTTTACCTTCCAATCCTCTTGCCCTATGCCCAGCATTTTATCGCCCGATATCGGATGCAGATAAGAAGAGTAGCCCGGGATCTCCAGCTCGCCCTTGAGCTGTGGATTTGTCGGATCAGACAGGTCCAGGACATAGAACGGGTCGGTCTGTCTGAACGTTACTAGATATCCTTTATCCCCCACGAACCTGGCCGAATATATCTGCTCCGTCAAACCCAGACCCTGTACCGAACCGGCAACGCTCAGGTTGCCATCCAGCACATATATGTCGCTGGCGCTCTCGCTGCCCGCCCAGAACCAGCTAAAGCCAAACCCATTGCCAACCGTAGTCGCTAACCTTAGATAGCCGTTATACTCATCCATTGAGAACTGGTTCAACAGGCTGCCCGGCACGCTGCCTGTTGCTGTTATATCAAGGCCGTCGAGCCCTATCTTTACTATACCGGTTTTCTCCAGTTCCCTCATGTGTTCGGAGTAGTACCCTTCCAACGCATCACTAACCTGAGTCTCAACCTGCGCAATTTCATCGCCGCTAAGAGACATCAGATAGTTATCAAAGATGACGCCTATCTCGGTCATCTTGGCCGCTTCGCTGATGTCATACGTATTCAGTTTATTAATCTTAGCGATAACGGAGTCCGGTACTATCCCTTGCAGTTCCTCTGTGCAGAACTCGATTATGTAAGGGGTCTCATCCTCATAGTATGAGTAACCGATATAGATGGCGCTTCCCGACATGTATATCACCGACGAATATGAGGCACCGACGAAGGATACCGTATCCTCCAGTTCGCCGCTCTGCATATCGAAAACCATAGCGTTCAAAGTGCTGTCTGTATATGACGGCATCACTGGATAGTATATGCTGGAGTAACTTATTTCTACAGATTCACCGTTAACCTCCAGCGGTTTGATAGGCTCATAGCTGTACACATAGGTTTGCGTCACCAGATATATCTTTCCCTGATACAGTCTGGCCGCGACCACGCTGGTGGAATAGTTTAAAGTAATCTCCCACTTGCTTACAGGATTCTGCGGATCCGATACATCGTACCCGTAGATACCATCCCATGTAAAAACCGCAAGGGTGTTATCATGCAGCAGCAGGTCCCCGTTCTTGTCGATCTTGCTCAGTACCGACATGTTTATGGCAGGATACGCGCTGACGATCTTGATACCGTTGTCAGTCTGCGGCGGCATGATATCAGAAGAGTAGGACTCATAATAGTAGTAATAGTAGTCTTCCCTGGAGAAGAAGATGTTCATTCCATCCGTCTTCACGATATCCGGCTCGTCTATTCCGATGACCTGCACATTGGTTCCCGACACCCTGTCAGAACCGTCCCCAGCAGTTTGGTATGACGTATCATTCTTCTCTGCCGGAGTTGCCATAGGCACTATATTCAAATCCTCTGACGCAAACACACCTCCGCGCCAATTGTCACCACCTGTATATTGAGAATTGGATGACAGATAAGACTCAAACTCCTCCTGCGATAAGAAATTGCTGACTCCTGCCGTCCCGACATTATTCTGTCCGGGTTCTGCAGGCCCCCCTTCGCCCATCACTGCGTAAACACTTACGCCCACGAGTATCGCGACCAGCAATACGGACACCGTGGCAAATACCTTCGATTTCTGACCCGTAAACATTCCGAGTAATCTTTGCATAACTCCAACCTCCTCTCTCTTTTCTACCAATGCAGCATTAAGCCTGATCTTTGCCGCCGACTTAGCCTTTTGATTTATAACCGGCAATTCAGCATTTCTAATCTCAACAGCCGCTAACAATAACGGACGCAATTCCTCAGCACGATCCGGATAGCTGGCAAGACAATCCTCCAGCGATTCACCGCCGCTCATGCGATCGCTGCATTCATCAAGTATTTTTTCTATATCGTCTCTCATCACAACACCCCCTTTTATCCCCTTATCACATTAACTTCCGCAGCCTCTGTATGGCGTCACACTGCATTTCCCTGACTGCGCCGCTGCTTTTCCCTAATATCTGCGCCGTCTCTGCCGATGACAGCCCCGCAAAGAACCGCAAGCCTATTACCTCCCGCTGTGCCTGAGTCAATTGGTTCATAGCTTTTGTTA
>CAYGXY010000141.1:0-4470 GCA_964354045.1 uncultured Dehalococcoidales bacterium | reverse complement strand
CGAAAGCCATCCGGACCCCTCTCAGGATGACGAGCGAAAGGGCCGGCTGGTCGACATAGCCCAAGGCGAGGTGATTGCTGCAGGCGACGTAATAAAGCTCATCCCGGAAATAGTTGTAGTTCTGGATCACCAGCACATGGAGGGCCAGGCTAACCAGGGCGATCAAACTGATGATCGTCCACTCCGAAAGCCAGCGACTCTTCGAAGGCGCAGAGCTTGGGATTTGCATTTAGAGCAGACCCATTTTTTGGAGGGTGCCTTCCCCCCGGGTCCACTGCGGCTCTTCGCCTGGAATATAGAGCATGACCCCGCGCTTGGTCGGCCTGATGACGATTTTTCCATCTTCGGCCAGCTTGCCCGTGACCAGGACCGGGTTCTCTCCTTCGAAGTACAGCCTGAACGCTTCATTGAACCCGCTGTAGACCGAGTGGATTCCCTTGAAGTTACCCGTCCTCAATTTTTCAATGGCCAGGTTCACAAATTCTTCGTGAGACAGTTTTTTCTTCATTGTTCGCCTCGCGGATGATTTTTCTGATTTGGCTTCAGAAGTGAAAGACGAATCCGCGCGGGATTTGTTCTCACAGAGGAAGAATTCTTAAAAAACGTAGAGGACGCCTAAGGTTATAGTGAAGTTGCTTATATCAAATTCACCGGTCCCGGGGATAAGGACCCTAACGTCATGATATCTTCCCTCGCCAAAGATGCCGAGTCTGCCGATGTTGAACTGGACGCCGCCCCCGACGTTATAGCCGCCGTTGGAACCTTTGCCGACATTGTCAATATGGACCGAATAAGTGCCGTAGCCCCCCATAATATAGGGCTGGACAACGGGGATCGGAAGAAATACCTTTCCGTTGACTCCCCAGTAAGTGAACCCGGCGCCGGTTGCTTCCCAGGGAGTTCCAACAATCGAAGTGATGTCATGCGAGCTAGTGAGGACATTGCCTTCGATGGCAAAAAAAAGGAATTTTAATCCGGCTTTCGCGCCGTAGAGAAAGGACCTGGTCCCTTCAAAGTCAACATCGATCAGGCTCCGGTACGTGAAATCGGGAGCCGAGGATCCTCCCTCAACACCGATATAGAAACCGGGGGCAGCGGCAGCTCTTCCGGACAGAAAAACGACCGCCGACGCGCATGCTAGAACAAGGGCTAACTTCTTCATCGAGACCTCCTTTTTATATCTTAAACTTCCGCTGTTATAAATGCAAACCCGGGGACATTCCCTGAGGCGGCAGGTTCAGGGCATCATGCCCGAATACACGCGAATCTCTGGAAGCATCTTCTATGATGGTGTGATGCAAGCAATATTTTAGCCCATCTTTCTTCTCTTTTTCCTTCTCATCGGTTTAGCAACCAATCTTCTATTCGTGCCATCACGCACACACTGTTATTTCAGGTTCCGGCTCCTTAACCTCCAAAGGGGAACGCTGCCCGTAGGCCCGTTAGATGCTTCCTGAAGGCAGCCGGATTTTTTCATCCTCAAGTGCTTTTATAAAAGGGCACATAGTTGCGGCCTTCTTTGAGGATCGTATAGATGATCGTTAGCAGCCTCCTGGCCGTGGCCACTTTGGCCGCATTCGCCTTCTTCCTCGAAGCGTATTTCAAGTAGAACAGTTCGAGCCCCCGGTCATGCCGGATAGCCGGCCAGACCGCTTCCACCGCCGCCCACCTTAGCCAACGATTCCCTTCCCGCGTCATCTTCCCCTGATAGCTCCTCATGCCCGAGCTGTGGGTGGAAGGAATCACTCCGGCGTAGCTGTGGAGCTTGGCCGCCGTCTCGAACCTCCGGATATCGTCAATCTCCGTGGCCACCAACACCGAAAAGAATTTCCCAAAACCCGGCACCGTGAAGATCCGCTGGGCCTCCGCCATCTTCTGGAAAAGATCCTCCACCAGCTTGTCCGAAGTCTTGATTAAAGCTCGCAGCTCCTCGTAGAGCTTGAGCAGTCCCTCCAGAAGCGCCCTGTCCACAGACCCCATCTCCAGCGACCTGAGCCGAGCGACTCCTTTTTGACTGAAGAGCTCCTTCTCCAGGCCTATGCCTTTCTGGATGTCTTCAGGTTGCTGAGCCAACAGAGATCGGATCCGGTTCTTCACGCGCGTCATGGCGGCGACAAAAAAAGCTCTCTGCCGAAGGACCCGCTGGGCTCTCCGGGTCTCAGGTGACCTCTTGTGGGATTCCGGGATGAGATTCGCCCGAAGCAGATCGGCCAAAATCCGGGAATCCCGCTTGTCTGTCTTAATCTTGGCCTTAGCGATAGCCTTGACCTCCAGGGGGTGGGCCACCTTCACCTCGACGCCCAGATCCTCTAAAATGTCGACTACTATGTAGCTCGAATATCCCGCCTCGACCACAGCCTTCATCTCCGTATCTAAACCCTGGATGAACTCAAGGATCTCGCTCCTGTAGTTCAGCACCGGACCCGCCTTGACGATGGTCCCGTCTTCTTCCATGATCGTCAGATGGGATCGTTGCTTATGATTGTCAACGCCCATATAATACATTGTGCACCTCCTTTAATTGGTTTTCTTCTCACGGGTAATCTATCACACCATAGACACCCGGAGGAGGTGCATCACATCATCATATAACCTCTAAATATGTGATCTTCATGATGCGCGCAGGAATCACCCCCACGGAGATGCTTACAAGCGGAAACAAAAACTTGACAAACGCAGGTTCGCTGCTTATTTTATGAGGTGCGTGGTATTCACTGCAACCAGCTCTCTCAGGCCAAGACCGAGACCAAGGGGAAAAGCATAAACTCAGAAACGGAGCTAAATTCTGTCCGTCTATTCTTGCATTCTTTAATTATCAAAATGAATAAGGAGGCTTGATGAAACTGTCTTCGCGAAAACAAATCCAAACTCTCGCTCAACTCAAGGGCGACAAAAACTTGACGATCTCATTCTATCTCGATACAGATAAAAGCCGGCAGACCCAGAAAGAAATCAACGTTTCCTTCAAAAACCTCCTGGCGGAGGGCAGGGCGCGGCTGGAATCGCTCGATTCGGGCAAAAGCAGAAAGGATGCTCTCGACGAGGACCTGAAAAAAATCAGCCGTTTCGGCAACCGCATCCTTCCATCCTATACCGCCGCCGGGCTGGCCGTGTTTTCCTCTTCCGCTTCGGGCCTGTGGCAGGATTTCTCCCTGCCGCGGGCGCCCAGGAACCATATCATCATCGACCGCGCTCCGTACCTCCGGCCCCTCTCGGTGATCCTGGATGAATATCATCACATTTGCGCCCTCAGCCTCAACCGTCACGGCGCCCGCTGGTATGACATTGACCTGGGCGAAATCGCCCTGCTCGAAAGCCTGACCAGCGATGTTCCCAGCCGTGTCCGCGAGGGCGGCTGGCAAGGCTATGAGTCCAAGCGGATCGAGAGGCATATCGATGCCCACCTCCACGACCATTTCAAGAAAACCGCCCAGAGGACTTTTGACCTTTTCAAGACACACCCTTTCGACTGGCTCTTCTTGGGGCTGAAAGAAGAGTACCGCTCGAGCTTCGAACCGTTGCTCCATCCTTATCTCAAGGAAAGGCTTAAGGGTTGGATCAGGACAAACTCCAACGATTCTGGGGACAAAATCCTGAAGCAGGCCGTAGAGATGGAGAAAAAACTCAGGCTTGAAGAAGAGGCCGGACTCGCCCAGACGCTTGTGGCGGGGTTGGAATCAGGCGGCCGCGCCATTTCCGGCATGAGAGAAGTCCTACGGACATTGAACGCTGCAGAAGTCCGGACCCTGGTCGTGACGCGGAATTTTTCTTTGGAGGGGAGGTTCTGTCCCAAGTGTCAGTTTCTCTACCTGGACGAACTCCAATGCCCCATCTGCCTGGTCAAAACGGAAAAGGTCCAGGATATCGTCCATGAGGCCGTCCATTCGGCGATGGACAACAAGGGCCGGGTCCGTTATGTCACCCCTCCCTCGAAACTGGACCACTACGGCAAGGTCGGCGCTTTCCTGAGGTATAAAAAATAATCCAAAAGGACGGCCCTTGGTGAGAGCCGTCCCTGGTTTTTTTAGGCGCTCTTTTTGAAGGAAACCTTTTCAAACATGCTGTAAATAATAGGGATAACGAACAGAGTCAGAAAGGTTGTGGCCGTCAGGCCTCCCAGCACGGTGACTGCCATAGGGGCCCTAAATTCCGACCCGTCCGACCTGCTCAAAGCCATGGGAAGCATTCCCAAGATCGTGGTCAGGGCCGTGAGCAGGACCGGACGCAGTCTGGTCACGGCACCCTGGACGATTGCCTCCTTTTTTGCCACTCCACGGTGCTTGAGCTGGTTCATGTAGTCAATCATAACAATTCCATTATTGACCGCGATCCCGGCAAGGAGGATAAACCCAATCCAAACAGGCATGTTGATGGACATTCCCCAGATGAGAAGTCCCAGCACAACGCCGATCAAGCCCAGGGGAATGGTGAACATGATGATGAACGGATGGAGGAAGCTCTCGAACTGAG
>CAYGXY010000140.1:0-2936 GCA_964354045.1 uncultured Dehalococcoidales bacterium | reverse complement strand
TGCCCCGGTCATCTCAGAGAGCGCGAGGTCGCGGGCAACCACTATCTCCTCGGCGGTCTCCGGCATCCCCTTGAGCCCCAGCCTGGTCGCCAGCTCGCCCTCGTTCATCACCCCGCCGGCGCTCAGCTCGACATCTTCGCAATGCTCGATGATCGGGAGGCCGCATGCCGCGCCAGCTTCGAGGGCGGCGCGCAGCACCTTATACTCCGGTACCGAGCTGCCATCGTCGCTCAGCGCTACAACGCCGGCATCGGCCAGTTCTTTCATATCGACGACCTCGAGACCGGCGCGCCCCTTCGTTATACAGCCGATAGGGAGCACGCGGACGACACCGCTCTTCGCCGCCTTCTCACGCACCAGCTCCACCATAGCCCCGCTGTCTATCGGCGGCTTGGTGTTGGGCATGGCGCACACCGTGGTGAATCCACCCTTGGCCGCGGCGCGGGTGCCAGTAGCTATAGTCTCCTTCTTAGCGCCGCCGGGCTCCCGCAGATGGCAGTGCAGGTCAATGAAGCCGGGACAGACAACCATGCCCCTGGCATCGATAATCAAATCCGCCTTGGCGGATATGGCGGCGATCCCGGTCGAGGCACCGACGATGCGGCCATCAGCGATCAATATATCACCCACCGCATCGATCCCGCGGCTGGGATCGATCACGCGCCCGCCGGAAACAAGTATCGTCTCAGCCATAACTAACGCTTCTTCGCCTCTCTGAAAGCATACTGGCTTGGAGCAAAGCCTTGCCCACGCGCGGCGGCCTCAGACCCGAAAACAATCAGGTTCTCTGGCCTTATCTTCTCCAGCATGAAGCTGTCCGAGCTGTAGTATTTCTTATTCTCTGCCGTGCCTTCATGCCACTTGGCGCTGGCGATGTAAGGCACCTGTACCTCGTATTCACAATAGACGCATCTCAATATCAGCGGCCGGCCTTTGAGCACCTTGAACCTGTGCTGGATATAGCCCTTCTCCGTTTTCTGATTGGTCACGCACCTGTTGTTGGAGCAATTGACATCGTAAACCTGTCCTGCGGGAATATCCACTGTTTTTGATGCGATATCAGTTTCACCCTTTGGTACCTTGATAGTCTTGGCCCCAAGGAAAAGAGATATGAGCGCCATCCTTATCGGCACGCCGCTGGCGACCTGTTTGAAATACATGCTGCGCGGGTCCTCATCGACCTCGTAGGCCAGTTCATCGATGCGCGGCAGCGGATGCATAACCAGGGCATCCTTAAACTGCTTGGCCTTCAGCAGCTTCTTATTGACGACGGGGTAATCCGAGTCTTTACCCTCGGCGCCGCTTTCGAGCCTCTCCTTCTGCAGCCTGGTGATATAAAGAGCGTCGATGCCCTTCTGCATCTCGACCTCCAGACTGACATCCGGCATATTCGTCAGCTGGTGCGGGTTGGTGGGCGTCACATATATGGCATCCAACTGGGAGATGCGATCGCCGCCCGCTTTCTTTTTGTCATCATATTTCTCAAACACGCCGCCGTAGTCGGAGGTAAGCTTGCGTATTACATGTTCCGGCAGGCCAAGCCCGGCGCCGGTGCGGAAGTGGATGTTGGCCCCGAAGCGCGCCAGCGCATAGGACAGGGAATGCACCGTTCGCCCATATTTCAAGTCGCCCCAAATGGCGATCTTCAAGCCTTGCAGCGTTTTCCTCTCCCTCTTTATGGTGTACAGGTCGATGAGCGTCTGCGACGGATGTTCATGGCCGCCATCGCCGGCATTGATCACCGGGATCCCGGCATAATCCGCCACCACCCTGGCCGCACCCTCCCATGGGTGCCTGATTGCTATGATATCGGCATAGCTGCCGACGACGCGCGCCATGTCGGCAAGGCTCTCACCCTTGGAAAGAGAGGTATTGCCCAGATCCATGACGGAGATGACCCTGCCGCCGAGGCGATGCATCGCGGTCTCGAACGACATCCGGGTACGGGTGCTGGGCTCGAAGAAGAGGCTGGCCAGTATCTTCCCCTGGCACAGATCCGACTGCCCGCGGATCGAGGCCGCCATCTCATCAGCCACAGAGAATACCGCTTCGATCTCCCTATTTGAGAGGTCATCGATAGTGATCAGGCTTCTATTCGCTAGACTCACGGCGAACTCCTTTCGACAACAAATTGCTGCCTCGTCCTATTCCCTTTCTTGACCATTGGTAATAAGCAGCACTGCATCGCTGCCGTCGATCTCCTTCAGCCGCACCAGAACCTTCTCGTTCTCAGCAGTTGGTATGTTCTTGCCGACATAATCGGCACGAATGGGGAGCTCCCTGTGGCCTCTGTCCACCAGTACAACCAGCTGGATAGACTGGGGGCGGCCAAAGTCGATCAGGGCATCCATTGCCGCCCTGACGGTCCGGCCTGTATACAGCACATCATCCACCAGGATAATGCGCTTTTCTTCAAAATCAGGTGGGATATCCGTAGGGCGCAGCGGAGTTATAGACTCAGTAGATGAAAGATCATCGCGGTGTAGTGTTATATCGAGGGCGCCGACAGAGCTTTCTTTGTGCTCGAACCCTCCGATGCAGACAGCGATCCGCTTCGCTAAAGGGACACCCCGCGTATGTACGCCGATAAACAGTAGGTCGTCGCAGCCGCGGTTCCGCTCTACTATCTCGTGTGAGATGCGGGTAACAGCGCGGCGGATGTCCTGCTCGTCAAGCAGCACTTTTTCAGGCATAAAAAATCCCCTCATCCATGGATATGGTAAGGGGATATATATTCTTATCTATATGGTTCACTGCGTACTTCCTTTCCAGCCTCACAGGGCTGGTATTAAAGGTTATCGCTAAGGTTTATATATTATATCACTTCTTCCTTGGAGTTTCAAGGATATTGTAATAGTTCACAACATATTGTACAGTTTTTGAAATGAAGGATGTCACGAAGAGAGATACGGTAAATTATCGACACGGGGAAAGCA
>CAYGXY010000139.1:0-4142 GCA_964354045.1 uncultured Dehalococcoidales bacterium | reverse complement strand
AGCAATCTATTCCTCAAGGTCAAAGGCGCCAGTAATCTTACAGGCAATCTTAATGTGGAGGGAAAAGCCGAGATAGCAGTATCCGGCGACAGTAGCATTAAACTTACCGGTTCAGCCGGTAATATCCTGGCGGATATCAATGGCATCAGCAATGCTGACATGGATGGATTTGCGGCACACGACATCAGTATTAAATTAAACAAAATAAGTCAGGGCACAATCAAACTAGACGGCAGGCTGGACGCCGAAGTTACCGGCGCCTCCAAGTTGAGATGGAGCGGCAACCCTGTTATGGGCACTATAAATGTTGCCAGCGGCTCAGGCCTCCGCCAGGAATAAACCCATTCGACTCACACCCCGCATATCTTATCTCTAATAAGCTATAATAAATCCCGAATGCATTAACTAATCGCAGTCGAAGTTGCCATATGAGCTTTATCTCCATATTCTTAATAGCCCTGGCCCTCAGCATGGACGCCTTCTCGGTGGCCATGGCCATCGGCGCCGCCGGGAGGGGACACTCTTCCATTGCAGTAATTCGACTTGCGACGGCCTTCGGCGTATTCCAGTTCGTCATGCCCATACTCGGCTGGCTGCTCGGAAAAACAGTAGTATCGTACATTTCAGACTACGACCACTGGATCGCCTTTGGCCTCCTCCTCATAGTAGGACTGCGCATGATCAAAGAATACTTCGACAAGGATGAGAAAGAGCGCACCAAGGACCCGACAAAGGGCTGGTCGCTTCTGATATTGTCTATTGCCACAAGCATCGACGCGCTCGCTGTAGGCGTCAGCTTTGCATTCTTCGATGTCAATATATACTACGCCAGCGCTATTATCGGTGTAGTATGTTTTATCATAACAGCACTGGGGATGATCTTCGGCAAGGCGCTAAGCAGGATACTTGGCAAGAAAGCGGTGCTCCTTGGCGGTATCGTCCTCATCGGCATCGGAATAAAGATAGTAGTCGAGCACATGGTATAGCGGCGCATAATTCCTCCTGTCAGGGATATGGGAGGTCCCATAGGGACGAGTTTAAAACTCGCCCCTACACAAATCCCCCATGACTGGGGGACACAGGGGGTTGACCACAGTCGACTGTTATGTCCCCACTAACTAATAAAGAGGTGCAGGAGATTTCTCTCCTGCTGGGGTTTTAGGGGTATCCCCTAATCTAATAAAAAATCCCCCAAAGTATGGGGGACTAGCAGGGGGTTTGGAAATCAGCACCCACCCCATCCTCTTGCGCCTCCCACACGTTTCCGCTATCCTTTCCCTAGATTAGTAAAAGAGGCGACAATGATTATATCTTTCCGAGGCATCACCCCTAAGATTCATCCTACCGCTTATATCAGCAAGACCGCGTATATCATCGGCGATGTGGAGATAGGCGAGGGCGCCGGTATATGGCCCGGGACGGTGGTAAGAGCCGACCATGCCAAGATCACCATAGGGAAGTTCACACAGATAGAGGATAATTCGACAGTGCACTCCGACGTGCCCATGATCATCGGAGAAAAAGTGCTCATCGGGCACAATGTTGTGGTTCACTGCGCCAAAATCGGCGACAATGTGCTCGTCGGCAACCACGCCACGCTGCTGGACTACTCCGAGATCGGCGAGGGCAGTGTTATAGGCGCCAACACCATGGTTAATATGGGAATGAAGGTGCCCAGCCATTCCTTCGCTTATGGCGTGCCTGTCAAGATAACCGGGAAAGTTCCCCCGGAAAGGGATGAGATTATCCGCCTGGCGCTGCTCAAGAACATAGTAATGGCCAAGGAGTTCAAAGAAGAGGGAATTTAAGAACGATTTGTCCCGTAGGGGCGATTCATGAATCGCCCTTTGTCCCAGATCAGGGGGTTTGGAAATCAGCTACCTGCGCAACTTCAGGATATGCCGGGCCACCCGGGCGAAGCCCGCACCAAATTCGAGCCTGCTTACATATTCAGCGGCATCATCCATCGCCGCCCTGTCCGCAGCTGGCAGGCGATTATTGCGTATGAAGACGCTGTGCGGGAAAGCGCGGAACAGGGATATATCGGTAAGTGAATCACCCAAGACCATGACCTGCTCGGGCGACAGTTTACCATCACCGATTCGAGGCAGAATCTTCTTCAGCGTCCCGCCCTTGCTGATGCCCTTCTGCAACAGGTGCAGCATATAGCCCGAATCGAGCAGTTCCGACTCTTTAAGATGTTTTTTTAGCTCGGTTACATCGACGCCCTGCACCTTGAAACCAACATCTACCTTTCGATCAATGTCGTCCTCGGTCGGCGCGATTGCGTTGGGAAACAGTTGCTTCAGCCGTTCCAGATCCTTCAGCGCAGGCTCCCGGGAATATCCCAGATCGAGCAATTTACTTATCGGGCGCAACTTGGCGATGCCGCCGTTCTCCCCGATTATGGGCCCGTTGATGCCGATATCAAGGGCGATAGGCTCCAGCCTGGGCAATGTGCGCCCCGAGACAAAGCCGACCGTTATGCCGTCATCGATAAGAGCACGCAAAGCCGACTGCGCCATCGCTTCCACATACCCCAGAATATCCGTAATCGTGCCGTCGACATCGGTCATTATCAGGCTGATATTGTTAGCCAGCTTGGAGTCTATTTGAAGATAGGAATGTGACATGACATTACATAGATTAAACCCCTGGATACCGTTCGGTCAATTAATGCGCAACTGTAAAAAGCGGGAAATAAAGGAAGAAGACGGATATCAATTCACTGATGTAAATGAATTATTTGCACTGACACAGCGTGTTCGAGGCTCAGGTGTTTTTTATGGTTACCACTATAACCATAGTCACTGCCCATATGAGAATCAGTATAAGTAGCAGCTTGATCCAGATGTTGTTCATAAAACCGCCTCTCTTCAGAATCAATACCGGAGTTAGGACAGCCTCATGCGACAGGAGTTCAAAAATAACATACCACTATAATCCCTGTCAAGTAATAATCGAGTAGTGTATCAATTCATCATCCAATTCCCTGTAATCCCCCTTTCCTGGGGAATCGCTATCCAAACCCCCTATGAGTCCCCCATACTTTGGGGGACTTTGAAAATTGGGGGATACCCCCAAACCCCTGTCCTTCCAGTACTGGAAGGACACCTCTTGTTTAATCTTCTGCATAGAAGCAGGTCCTGAATATTCCCTAGTTCTAATAATGATATACGACTAACAATCGGTCTGACTTGAATATATCCACTCATTACGATATTCTATAATTCGGTTAAGAGTATCGATGATAAAACCATTTAACGGGAAATCTCCAAAGATCGCCGGCTCCGCCTTCATCAGCGAGCAAGCTTATATCGTCGGCGACGTTGAGATCGGGGAGAACTCCAGCGTTTGGCCCGGCACCGTCATCCGCGGCGACCATGCCAGGATAACCATCGGAGAGAACACCCAGATCGAGGACAACTGCACGGTGCACACAGGCTTCCCCATGACGATAGGCGATAACGTACACATCGGGCACAACGTCGTCGTCCACTGCAGCCGCATCGGGAATACTACACTGATTGGCAATCACGCCACGCTCTCGGAATACGCCGAGATCGGGGACTGCTGCGTCGTAGGCGCTGGCGCGCTGGTGCCCCCCAGCATGAAGATACCCGACCGCACCTTCGTCGTTGGCGTGCCGGCCAAGGTCAAGGGCGAGGTCTCGGATGAACGCATAGCGATCACAAAGCAGAGCGTCGATATTTATGTAAAGATGTCCAAAGAATACAAGGAACAGGGATTATAACCAAAGGAGGCTCTTTCAATGTGCAAGGAAAGCAAGATACAGGAGCTTTTTGACTTCACCGGCAAGGTGGCCATAGTCACAGGAGGCGGCAAGGGCGTAGGGGTAGGGATCGCTACCTGGCTCGCGGACGCCGGGGCGGACGTAGTGGTCATGAGCCGCACGCTTTCCGACCTGGATAAGGTGGTCAAGGATATCGAAGCGACAGGGCAGAAGGGACTGGCCGTCGCCGGGGATGTCAGTAAAGCAGCCGATGTAAACAGGATGGTCGAGAGCACCATAAAGAAATTTGGCAAGATTGATATACTGGTCAATAACGCCGCCATATTCCCTTACTCCAACTTCTTCGATCTGACGGAGGCGCAGTGGGACCAGGTGCAGAATATCAACA
>CAYGXY010000138.1:0-8640 GCA_964354045.1 uncultured Dehalococcoidales bacterium | reverse complement strand
TGATAGGACATTTGTGTTGGTGGAGATACCTGGCCTGATTGAGGGGGCGCATCGAGGCATTGGTCTTGGTCATGATTTTTTACGTCACGCCGAGCGTACCAGAGTGCTAATACATTTAATAGATGGAAGCTCTGCTGACCCGGAGGCCGATATGGAGCAGGTGAATAAGGAATTGGCTCTTTTCAATGTCGACCTGGCGGCAAAACCGCAGATTATAGCTATAAATAAGATCGATATCCCTGATGTGAGGGATCGCATACCTGAACTGAAGAGAAAGCTTAAACGTACTGGCTTGCCGTTACATTTTATTTCTGCGGCTACAAGGGAAGGCGTCGCACCCCTGATGGCCGCTGCCTGTCATATGATTGATACGGTAGCTCCGATTGAATCTAAGAAGGAAGAAGTGAAGGTGTTCCGACCGCAGCCGCAAAGGGAAAGAATTGAAGTGGCGCGGGATGGAGAGGTGTTTGTTGTATCATTTCAAAAAGCGGTGAAGCTGATTGAAAGAATGGATATTAGCAATCCGGAAGCGCGTGCTTATCTATGGACTCAGCTGTCAAGCATGGGGGTGGTTGGTGCTTTAAAAAAGGCTGGTGCTGTGCCCGGGGCTGTCGTTCGATTTGGAGAAGTTGATTTGGAGTGGGATTGATTGGGGATCGGATCCCTGTCGGTCGATGATAATGCTATGTATGTAAGGGGCACATGTCGGCAATGAAGATCGGTGTGTTAGGCGGGACGTTTGATCCCATCCACAATGGGCATCTCGGTATAGCTGAGTCGGCTTGCCGGGAGCTGGGGCTTGCCCAGGTTCTGTTTGTGCCAGCGCGCGATCCGTGGCTGAAGGGGCGTCGAAGCATCGCTCCATCCCAGCATCGCGTCGAGATGGTAAAATTGGCTATCTCAGCGTATCCCCGTTACAATATTTCGTATGTCGACCTGAAACGGGCCGGCCCGTCCTATACCGTCGACACGCTATCCGACCTCAGGAACGAGCCTGGATCGACTGCCGATTTATATTTCATCATGGGCATGGATGCTGTGGAGGGGTTGCCCGGTTGGAGAGAGCCCGGGCGCATTATTAAAATGTGCCATCTGGTTGTGGCAAAGCGTCCAGGTGTGGATATAATAGATTTAAAGGCGCTGGAGAAACGGCTGACGGGGATATCGGAGAAGGTTATAGTGATCGATAATGATTTGTATGATATTAACTCGACGGGGATCAGGCGTCGTGTTGCCGGCGGGCATTCGATAAACGGCCTGGTGCCGGATGCTGTGGCGTGTTATATTCGAGATAACGGTTTGTATATTAAGGAGGCTTGATGGCTCCGGATTATAAAGAAAGACTATTGGAATATACAAAAGAACACGCGGTTTTACATGGCGATTTTACATTAGCCTCGGGAGCCAAGGCCACGTTTTTTTTCGATATGAAGATGGTGACTCTTTCGGCCGAGGGGGCTTATTTAGTCGGCAAGGTGATATTCGACATGCTGAGGGGCGTCGATGTGGCTGCTGTCGGCGGGCTCACGCTGGGCGCCGATCCGATCGTGACGGCGGTGTCGGTCGTCAGCTACATTGAGGGCAGGCCGATCCCAGCCTTTATCGAGCGGGGCGCGGTTAAGGATCACGGTACGATGAAGATGATCGAAGGATACGTACCAGGCAAAGGCTTGCCAGTTGCGATTGTCGAGGACGTTATAACGAAGGGCGGAGCGACGCTGAAGGCTATCGAGATTGCCGAGGCGGCCGGGTGTAAGGTCGCAAAGGTGGTGGCGTTGCTGGACAGACATGCGGGCGGCAGCGATGAGGTGCGGCGGCGTGGATATGATTTCACCGCTGTATTGCATTCTGATTCCAATGGGAACATAAACTTGGGATAGAACCATTTGGATTCGATGTCCAGCGTTATGGTTAAGGAGATAGATCGTCGGCGAGGGTTTCCTAAAACAAAAAAATCGGTATAATATCTTGTATTAACGACAAATAATATAAATCGGAGAGAGAGCATATGTGTCCTTCAGACGAAGAAGTATTCGACAGTATGTTGAGCGGCGCTTCAGAATTGGATGAAAAAGAGAAGTGGTATCAGTATGCATGGAAGGTCCCTCTTGGTATATTGTTATATATACCGCGCCGGATGTATGATTTTTTAATTCGGCCCATTAAACGTAGAAACATGAGGTAGCGAAGAGGATTACAGGGGGCATATGAAGTGGTTTAAAACCCATATTGAGGGGACGTTGTGGATTGTATGGCTTGGAGGCGGGGCACTCCTTGCCGGGCTCATTGTGGCCATATTGGACCTAGAGACTGTCGAGGGCGGCTTGAGCTTGATGGGCTGGTGGCTGATCATCCTTTTAAGCGTAGGTTATCTCGCTACTCTGGTCAAAGTATGTAACTGGGTATTAGAAGAGAAGGCGCAGGACCGCAGCATTATGCGGGCATTCCTCATCGGCCTCGTCGGTGGGATCTTCCCGATAATCGTAGCTTTATTTGGTAGGAACAATACTATAATTAAAGTGTCAGGTAAAGCTGAAAGCGCTGATGATTTTGAAGTCAGGAAGCTTGTAGAAAGGGAGAAAGATCAGCCGTTAACCATAGGCCAGAGCTCTGAGCGGGCGTTGAGATTGGCCAAGGAGCATTTCAACCGAGCCCTGGAGCATGAGGGCATGAACGCGTATACCAAAGCTATTGATGAATATAATAAAGCTATAGAACTCCATAGCCGGGATGCTCTGGCATACTACAATCGAGGCATGCTTCTTGTGCGCACAGGCAAGAAGGGAAGGGCCAGGACGGACTTTCAAAAGGTTATTTCGCTTTCGGAAGGTACTGAGCTTGCCGATATGGCTAGGCGCGCTTTGCAAGAACTGGAAGCTTATGATCTCGGGAAGTAATCCCATTTATTTCTTTCGCAAAGTTCATGTTTCATAGTGTTAATTCCCCACAGTAAGTCGCAATCTGTAAATCTTCTACTTCATAATAAAATTGGTGCAATTCGACTCCGAATTATGCGATTGTGTGGAATAAGATCAGCGGATAGAGTTCGCCAGATGGATGTTAGATATCTAGATTCTTAACGTTGGCGGCATGGGCTAGAATGAAGGCCTTGCGCGGTTGCACTTCCTCTCCCATAAGCGTCTCAAAGATTTTATCTGCCTCTACCGCGTCTTGGACGCTTACCTGCAGGAGAGTACGTGTCTCGGGGTTCATGGTAGTCTCCCAGAGTTGTTCGGAGCTCATTTCCCCCAGCCCTTTGAATCGCTGAACCGACCCTTTTCCCTTTCCCTTTTTTGAGATCTCCTCCATCTGCTTATCATTGTAGGCCCATAATTTTTCCTTGCCCATTGAGATGCGGTACAGCGGAGGCTGGGCGATATACAGATGGCCATGATGGATCAGTTCGGCCATGTGGCGGAAGAAGAAGGTCAGCAGCAGGGTACGGATGTGAGCGCCGTCTACATCTGCATCGGTCATGATTATAACGCGACCATATCTTAGTTTTGTGAGGTCGATCTGGTCGTCGAGGCCTGCGCCTAAGGCGGTGATAATAATGCGAATTTCTTCGTGGTTAAGCATCTTCTCCGGGGAAGCCTTCTCAACATTGAGAATTTTGCCTTTTAAAGGCAGTATAGCTTGGAATCGGCGGTCTCGGCCCTGTTTGGCTGAGCCTCCGGCCGATTCACCCTCGACCAGGTAAATTTCACACTCCTCGGGATTTTTATCTGAGCAATCGGCCAGCTTGCCGGGGAGATTGCCCAAGTCCATGGCGTTCTTGCGCAGGACCAGATCGCGTGCTTTGCGCGCTGCGTCTCGAGCACGGGCTGAGGTTAAGCATTTGTCTACAATGCGTTTAGCCTCAGCGGGATGTTCATTCAGGTAAAGAGCCAGTTCATCTGAGACCACAGTCGCAACGTGCCCTTGCACTTCCGGGTTGCCCAGCTTGGCCTTGGTTTGTCCCTCAAATTGAGGCTCTGAAATTTTTACACTAACGATGGCTACAAGTCCCTCACGGGTATCGTCCCCGATGAGGTTCGCATCCTCTTCTTTAAGAAGTTTCAGGCTTCGGGCTGTATCATTAATAACCCGGGTAAGGGCAGTCCGAAAACCTGTAATATGACTTCCGCCGTCCTCTGTATTTATGCAATTGGCGAATGCGAGGACATGCTCAGCGAACCCTTCGTTATACTGGAGGGCCACTTCGACGTCGGTGCCGTTTACCTGCTTAGAGATATATATGGGTTCATGCAGTACCTTGCGGTCCTTGTTTAAAAATTTGGCGAAGCTGGCGATGCCGCCTTCGAAGAAGAACGTCACCTCATCGTCGGTCCTCTTATCTTCGAAGTGTAGCTCGACGCCTTTGGTCAGATAGCACATTTCACGAAAGCGCTGAACCAGTAAGTTATAATCCCAATTAATCTCGCCAAATATCTGCTCATCGGGAAGAAACGTAGTGATGGTTCCGGTGCCTTCGCATTGGCCCACCTCTTTGACCGGTGTTTTAGGGATACCGCGGTTGTATACCTGGCGGTAGAGATGCCCGTCGCGCTTTACCTCGACGATACACTCCGAAGAGAGGGCGTTCACTACTGATGCGCCTACGCCATGAAGTCCACCGGATACCTTATAGCTGCGGCCGCCAAATTTGCCTCCGGCGTGCAGCGTGGTCATTACGGCCTCTAGGGCAGAGGTCTTGGTTTCCGGGAGATTTTCGACGGGAATACCGCGGCCGTTATCGCAGACGGTCACGCGGTTATCCTTGGAGATAGCGACATCAATTTTACTGCAGAATCCGGCGAGCGCCTCGTCGATGCTGTTATATACTATTTCGTACATCAGGTGGTGCAGTCCCGAGGGTCCTGTACTGCCGATGTACATACCTGGCCGGAGTCGTACTGCATCGATACCGCTGAGAACCACTATGTCCTCGGCGGTATATTCACTGCTGGCATTGGTGTTCAGTTTCAGATTCAGTTGTTTATTTTCTTCTATTGTCACAGCGCCTCATTAAAAAGAAAGCCTCGCCCACTTTTGTAGTTAATGGGCCGAAGCTATTTAGTAATACTTCCAGACATTGAAGCATTATAACACAAATGAACGTGCAAGTGAAGGGCTTTTATAATAGGTCGATCATTTACCTCCCCACACATATATGCGAGCTTTTGGCGCATTGAAATAATATATACATGTGTTATAATCTCACCTGTAATTTTATTTGGAGGACAGCAGTGTCTACGCATAAAGATACAAAACAGAGCAAAGAAGGACTGCTCAAGACGATATACGCGGCAGGCTATCTGCTTGAGCATGAAGTAGGCAAGGAGCTTGAGCGTGTTGGCTATCAGGTGCAGTTCAATATCAACTATGATGGTGATGAGGATGGGATGACACACGATATCGATATCGTGGCAACAGATGCAATGTCAGCAGGATGGCCAGAACACGCCCCTACATGGTATTACACTCAGATTGTGGCTTCTTGTCGTGCCTCTGTGAACCCCATGGTCTTCTTCGCACGCAAGACGCCAAATACCGCTGCACCAGCTCCAGAATCGATCCCTACCCTGGGTGTAGCATTCGATTGGCCTTCCAAGCAGCTATTGAAGGAACATCCGGAAGCGATCCAGAGCCGTATCTATAATTTCTTCATGAAGAACGACCATCGCCTGACTATACCCTATGTATCCAACCAGTTTTGTGTTCTGAAGCCTCGTGCCAGCGATAATGCATTGGAGGCCAGCCAGGGCAACACATACAGCGAAGTACTGTTGCCGCTTATAAAGTCAATAAGTTATCTAAAGCGGGTGGGACTTGAACATAAACTGTCTCAGCAATCCCTTGATTCGGCGATTTTCCATCCAGTGATAATTCTCAGGGACAAGCTGTACTCCTGCTATGTAGCTTCCGGTCAACCGGAGATAAGAGAGGTGGATCATATCGTATTTAGCCGTGAGTATATATCCAAGGCATTTTGCGGAAGTGTTTTAATAGATGTAATTACACGGCAGTATCTTGAGGAATACATTGCCCTGATCAAAGCTGAAACTCAGAGATTGCGAAGGTTCCTTGAGGAAAATTTTGACGATTTTGAAAAACATGTGGCTGCGCTTAGAGCCAAGAGCGCAAACATATAGGGGGCACTTCTGCCTGTATCCATTTAGCCCCGCGAACACTTGCGCGGGGCTTTTTATATTTGGACATGATGAATTGAATTCTGTGCATTATTAAACTTGCAGTATATTGAAGGCGGATAGGACTATGGATTTATTTACGGTTGACAGACAAAAGTGCGATCTGTGCGGCTTATGCGTGGCAGACTGCCCCGGTTTTGTTATAGTGATGAGCGGGTTGGACGGCTTCCCATCGCTGGCGCAAGGCGGAGAGGAGCGTTGCATAAAGTGCGGCCATTGTGTCGCTGTCTGTCCCAACGGAGCATTTAATCATCATCTGATGAGTGCTGAGCAATGTATTGAAATAAATAGGACGCTTTTACCCTCTCCCCAGTCGGTCGAGCATTTCCTGAAATCGCGCCGCTCCATCCGAACATATAAAGATGAGCTGTTAGACAGGAGAACGCTGGAAAAGCTGATAGATATCGCAAGGTATGCGCCATCCGGGCACAATGTCCAGCCGGTGAGCTGGATAGTAGTCAGCGGCAGAGATAAGCTGAAAATATTGGGAGATCTGGTAGCCGAATGGATGCGGTCTACAGCCAAGGAAAATCCTGCTCTAGACAGTACGATGAAATTAAGCATGGTAGCCGATGCCTGGTCTATGGGAGTTGACGTTATCATGCGCGGAGCGCCACATATCATAATAGCGCATGCTCCTAAACTCTATGGGCCATTGGGGCATGAGGGTTGTCTTATAGCTTTGTCATATCTGGAGCTGGCAGCCTATTCTTTGAAGGTGGGTGCTTGCTGGGCGGGGTATTTTGAGATGGCTGCTGTTAATTACCTGCCGCTGCGGCAGGCCTTGAAAATGCCTGAGGGAAATAGGCCATATGGGGCCATGATGTTGGGTCGGCCGAAATATGATTACAGCCGCATTCCGTTGCGCAAAGAGCCTGATATTAATTGGGTCTAGGCTAAAAGTGAAGAAGCCAGTCCGCTTTTTTAAATCAGGTTGAATACTGTCTGGACAAGTAATGCAGGAGTTAAATTTGAGGATGTGATTCTTATCTTCATTTATTACTCCGCTAAAACCACAAGACGCCTCAGGTAGTCCCACCGAAAACCGTTTAATGATCTGGCCAGCAGTCCGGCAACCATGTTTTGCAGCTTCATATCTGGAGTTGTACACCGCCGTCTCTTGGCAGGCACATCAAGTCAAACATCATGATAATAAATATATACTTTTAAGTAGGGTTGGCATAAGAATGCGAGAGGGGGTATTTGATATTAACTCACGGAGTTTTATTGACATTGCATATGAGAAATCAGTAAAGTGTAATGCACACTGAAGTTTCTTGTGTTTAATAGACAACGGTGTTCATGGGGGATTTTATGAAAGACATTTACAAGTCCAAAAAGCAGCTTATTAAAGAGTTGGAAGATTTGCGATGGAAGGCATCGCAGGGAACAACAGGAACGCTTGAAGAGCCTCTCGTAAGGACAAAAGCCGACCTCGTAAGCGATGTTCCCGATTATAAGCGTGATAAAGAATTCCCCCTTCTTATTAGAAAGGCGATCGATAGCGCAACCGATGCAATCGGGTTGTCGGATTCCGAAGGACACCACGTATATCAGAACAAAACATTCACGAATCTGTTTGAATATACGGCTGAAGAGCTGGCGGCTGTGGGTAATGAGGCTGCTTTTGCAGTGAAAAGCGCCGCCCGTGAAGTTTTTGGATCGATCATGAGCGGCAGGTCGTGGAGCGGTGAAGTGGAAATGAGATCTAAAAGCGGACGTGTATTCGGTCTTTTTTTGCGTGCGGATGCTATTAAGGATGAGGAAGGAAGGATTGTTGGCCTGGTAGGAGTTTTTACAGACATCGCTGAAAGAAAGCGCATGGAATATCAGTTAAGAAAGAAGCATGACGAGCTGCAATTGATATTGGATTCCATTCCGGCTTACATCTTTTATAAAGATAAAGATGGGAAGATGCTCAATATAAATAAAGCTGCGATCGAACTGGCCTATGTGCCTAAAGAAAAGCTGCTGCAAAAGAATGTTTTTGATCTTATGCCTGCGACAGCTGACAAATACAACAGGGATGATATGGAGGTAATCAGGTCCGGCCAGCCGAAAATCAATATTGAAGAATCACTGGAGTTGCCCAGTGGAATAAGATGGCTCAGGACCGACAAATTACCGATCAAAGATGATGATGGCACTATAGTGGGGCTTCTGGGTTTCTCTGTGGATATCACCGATCGTAAAAAAGCACAGACGGAGCTGCATGAGAAAGAAGTATTACTCCGCAGTTTCTTCAACAGCCCCGGCTTAATATGCGGCGTCGTGGAGATAGAAGGCGATGATATTCGCTATGTTACCGTAAATACTGCAATGGCAGCGATGTACGGGCTGAAACCGGAAGACGTGTCTAATAGACTGGCCAGGGAAATAGGCACGAACAGGGGGATAGTAGAGCTTTTCATCGACAATTATAAAAAGAGTAAGGAGAACGATGCTCCAG
>CAYGXY010000137.1:0-5529 GCA_964354045.1 uncultured Dehalococcoidales bacterium | reverse complement strand
CGATAAGCCGGGGATAGCCAGCACTGTGTTTGATGCTCTGGCCAAGGCCAATGTCAGTGTAGATACCATAGTTCAGAACGCGAGCGTGGAACGCATAACTGACCTGACTTTCACAGTGGCCAAGAGCGATCTTGATCAAGCAATACGCGTTGTTGAGCCGGTAGTGAAGTCTATAGGTGCAAAGGGTTGCGTTGCAGATTCAAAGCTTGGGAAAGTAAGCATCATCGGTATAGGTATGCAGAATACACCAGGCTACGCCTCAAAGATGTTCCGCGCCTTGTATGATGCAGGTATCAACATCGAGTTGATCACTACATCTGAAATCAGAATAACCTGCATCATTCATGAAGATAAAGCCAAGGATGCTGTCAAAGCCCTGCATCGTGCATTTGAGCTGGATAAAGGCGAGAATGTAGTCTAGGGAGAGTAGTTTGCAGCTTAGTATTGTTATCCCTGTCATGAACGAAGGTTCCAACCTTAAGGAGCTTCTGCCCGGGCTACATGATGTGGCATCGCGTATAGCCGGCGACCACGAGATAGTGCTGATAGATGGCGGATCCGTTGATGATACCTGCCAGGTGGGTCGGGATTGCGGGGCTTGCGTTATACGGCAGACGGGACGCGGATATGGGGCAGCTCTTCGCGACGGTTTTTCGGCAGCACGCGGCGAATATGTATTGACGCTGGATGGCGATATGTCTCACCGCCCGGATTTTATTCCCGATATGTGGGATAAACGCAATACAGCTGAGATTGTTATTGCATCGCGCTACACCAGGGGAGGCTCGGCTGATATGACGAAGTTGCGACGGCTCTTAAGCCGGGCTCTAAATAAGTTTTTTACGCTGGGACTTTCCTTGCCATTCCGTGATATCTCAAGCGGATTTCGCCTATATCATGCATCGTTATTAAAAGGTCTTGATCTTGAGAGTTCAGATTTCGACATTCTTGAGGAAATACTTATAAAGTCATATACCAAAGGATATAAAATAGTAGAGGTCCCGTTCCATTACGCCCAGCGTAAAAATGGCACTAGCCATGTCAATCTACTCATGTTTGGCGTCTCATATTTAAGAACATTCAAGCGTATGCGGCGCTTCAGGCGCATATAATTCTCCCCTGATCAGAATAATTATCCCATCAAGACTTTCCAAGGTGAGTACGTAATCATATTTCTGTTAGTCACTATTGTAACCCGCTATTAGTAGAATCAAACCAAAGTTCTTTTAATGCCCCGATTCCTCTTGACATCTTCTGCGTAATCCTTAAAATAATGCGGATGGAGTTGGAGGTTATTTTATGGAATCTCAAGGTGGGGAGGTCAAGTTGAAAAGGGAGCGTACCCAGGAAGCGATCTCTTGCGCAATGCAAGGTAAATGGGATGAGGCTATTGCTGCCAATAAGAGCATAATAGAGGTTTTCCCTAACGATATTAACGCCTTTAATCGGCTGGGCAAGGCATTGACTGAAAAAGGGCAATACAAAGAAGCAATCGATGCTTATAATCACGCCATAGAAATTGATCCTAAGAACAGCATCTCCCGTAAGAACCTTAGACGACTTTCGCTGCTCAAGGATAAAAAACCAGTACCTTCAAAGATTCGTCCAAAAGCCATATCTCGCACATTCATAGAGGAGACGGGTAAGTCCGGTGTTGCCAGGCTGGACCAGCTGGCTGCGAGGGAGGTACTGATAAAAATGGCTGCCGGGGATATTGTCCGGTTGAAAGTCAAGAAGCAGCGCCTTACAGTTGAGAATGAGGCTGGAGAATACCTGGGTCAATTGGAGTCCCGCATAAGTACGCGACTCTCCAAGCTCATCAAAGGCGGCAACAAATATTCAGCAGCAATAGCCAGCATATCCGACAGTGTAGTAAAAGTTATCATCACAGAGATCTATCAGCATCCCAAACAAGTAGGGCGTCCGTCATTCCCTGCAAAGATTAAGGATGGATTTCGCTCTTCTGTGAAGGGCAGTATTCTAAAGTATGAGATCGGTGACGAGGAAGAAACCTACGATGACAGCGGTAACGTTGTTGATATGGATGAGGATACGGAAGTACTGCCGGATAGCATGACGATGTTGACTGCCGAGTCCGAGCCTGATAAATCTGCTGAAGAATAAACTTCTCCTATAATAAGCCTCCATCAGGTAATCTCTGGAAAACAGGACGCCTCTCGCTGCATGTTTGCCGATGCCGTGTCATCCTGAGGACGTCCTTCCCATCATTAGAAGGACCACCGAAGGTTCTCGTCGAGATTCTTCATCATTCAGAGGAAGGATTCAGAATGACAGGCCGTAACTTCTGGATTGCCTGATCAAGTCAGGCAATGACAAGTGCGAACTCCCCCCTAACCCCCTCTTTAATAAAGAGGGGGAAGCGGCATAGTTGCAGGAAGTGTTCAAGAGGTGCAGGAGATGTGTCTCCTGCTGGGGGTTTGGGGGTGTCCCCTAGCCTAAATTAAATATCCCCCAAGTCTGGGGGACCAACAGGGGGTTGGATAAAAACATCACCATCCAGCTCGACTGCATGACGCAGGGTACAGAAAAATATCCTGCCCACATATTTTTGGAATTTCTCCTTAAAAAGCATTAATTTTTAAAAAATCTCATCTTTGACGAATTTACGAGCTTATGATATGCTTTACCAAATAAATGAAGTTGTATATCGATAAGGGGTAAAGATGCAAGTTGGAGCGGTTAAACAAGTAGATATCCGGGAGGAAATGAAAAATTCCTACCTAGATTATGCCATGAGCGTAATAGTGGCCCGCGCCCTTCCTGATGTGCGCGACGGCCTGAAGCCCGTGCAGAGGCGCATTCTGTACGCCATGGGCGAGATGGGTATCAATTACAATACCGCTCATAAGAAGAGCGCCCGTATCGTGGGCGAGGTCATGGGCAAGTTCCACCCGCATGGCGACGCCCCTGTTTATGAGGCCATGGTACGCATGGCCCAGGACTTCTCCATGAGGATACCGCTTATCGACGGCCAGGGAAACTTCGGCAGCATTGATAATGATCCTCCCGCCGCCATGCGATACACGGAGGCGCGTCTTGCCAGGATATCGCAGGAGATGCTGGCCGATATCGATAAAGATACCGTCGGCTTCACACAGAACTTCGACGGCTCGCTTATGGAGCCTCTCGTTCTGCCCTCAAGAGTTCCAAACCTTTTAGTTAACGGCGCCTCAGGGATCGCGGTAGGCATGGCCACAAACATTCCGCCGCATAATTTAGGTGAGATATCGGATGCCCTCTGTCTCCTGATCGATAATCCCGAAGCCTCACCTGATGAGCTTTCCGATATAGTACTAGGCCCGGATTTCCCGACCGCGGGCATAATATACGGCCGGGAAGGTATAAAAAATGCCTACGCGACAGGCAAGGGCAGGGTCATCATCCGCGCCAGACATGCGGTCGAGGAACTTGCTAAAGGCCGCCAGCAGATAGTAATTACCGAGCTTCCCTACCAGGTAAACAAAGCCGCGCTGGTGGAGCGTATATCAGACCTGGTCAAGTCCAAGAAGCTTGAAGGCATTACCGAACTGCGCGATGAGTCGGACCGCAACGGCATACGCGTGGTCATTGAGCTGCGCCGGGGCATGGAGCCCGAGCAGGTGCTGAACAACCTGTTCAAGCATACCCCCATGCAGACCGCTTTCTATCTTAATATGCTGGCCCTGGTGGACGGACAGCCCAAGGTCGTGAGCTTAAAAACAGCCCTCAACCAGTATATTATCTTCCGCCAGGATGTCATCATCCGCCGCACCAAGTTCGATCTGAAGAAGGCTAAAGATCGGGCGCATATATTAGAGGGCTTGAAGATAGCATTAGATCATCTGGATGAAGTTATAACTACCATCAGAAATTCCCACAGCGTTGAATCAGCCAAGAAGAACCTGATGGAAAAGTTTAAGCTGTCTGAGATACAGTCCCAGGCTATCCTGGACATGCAGCTGCGCCGCCTGGCGGCGCTGGAGCGTAAAAAGATAAACGATGAATATACCGAGGTTCTAAAGACTATCGCATACCTTGAAGACCTGCTGGCCAACCCGCGCAAGGTTCTCTTTTTAATAAAGGAAGACGTCATCGATGTTAAGGAGAAATACGGGGACCAGCGCCGCACCGAGATAATCGCGGACGAGCTGGGACAGCTAAGCGAAGAGGATCTGGTCCATCACCAGAAGGTGGCTATCGTGCTGACCACGCGCGGCTACATCAAGCGCATGCCTCTTGAGACCTACCGCGTGCAGCAGAGGGGCGGCAGGGGCGTCGCCGGCATTTCCATCCGGGAAGAGGAAACGGTGCGCCGTATGTTAGTGGCCGACACCCTCGATACCCTGTTGTTCTTCACCAACCTCGGCAGGGTCTATTCATTAAAATGTTACAAGGTGCCTCAGGAGACCTCGCGTATCGCTAAAGGCATACCGCTGGTCAAACTTATCGCCATATCCGAAGACGAACGTGTTACCGAGGTCCTGCCTGTCACGGAATTCATCCCGGGCTATTTCCTGCTCATGATGGCCAGCAAGGGCGTAATAAAGAGGACCGCCCTTGAGAACTTTGCCTCGGTGCGCTCAAACGGCATAATCGCCATGAAATTGCCCAAGGGCGATCAATTGGTATCCGCCCGTATAGCTAAAAATGAGGATGAGGTCATAATAATATCCGAGAAGGCCCAGGCCATAAGGTTCGCGGTATCCGAGCTGCGCATAGCCTCCCGCACCAGCGGCGGCGTCAGGGGCATGCGCCTGGCTCCTGAAGATAGAGTTGTCCAGATGGATATTATCATCCCTGACGCCAGCGTCCTTGTGCTGACAAAAACGGGACAGGGCAAATGCAGCCGCCTGGCCAACTACCGCAAGCAGTCGCGCGGCGGCAGCGGGGTCAAGACCCTGAGCGGCAAGGTGGGACCCGTTGTGGCCGCCAGGGTCGTCACTGATTCCGACGAGGTGATGATTCAGTCCTCGCAGGGCGTTGTCATACGCATGAGGGGGGACGCCATCCCCATCCAGGGCCGTATCAGAAGGGGCGCCTCCATAATGAAGCTTGATGAGGGCGATGAGGTTATGTCAATCGCCGCCCTCCGCGAATAATGTTTGTACCTTTACATTTGAATATTCGGTATTTGTACCTGTAGGGGCACATCGTGATGTGCCCTCTCTGGATTGCCTGATCAAGTCAGACAATGACGGGTGCGAACTCCCCCTCTTTGATAAAGAGGGGGAAGCGGCGTAGCCGCATGAGACGTCCCGTAGGGGCGAACCTGCGTGTTCGCCCGCCAACGTATTGGGACAGACACATGGGTCTGCCCCTACACGATGACCGAAATCTTGGGGGCCAGGGGGTTGATCAGCAATGACAGACTACGAACCGACGTGAGGTGTCCCCTGCTAACCGTTAAAGAGAAGTGCAGGAGAATATCTCCTGCCGGGGGAACTGGGGGTGTCCCCCAGACCCACAAACTTCCCCCATGATTGGGGGATACAGGGGGTTGATTCACTCTTAACACCCTATCAAACTTGA
>CAYGXY010000136.1:0-10325 GCA_964354045.1 uncultured Dehalococcoidales bacterium | reverse complement strand
TGGCGGGGGTTTGGGGGTGTCCCCCATCTCTCTTTAAAAATCCTCCTATATCCCCCTTTGATAAAGGGGGACTGAGGGGGATTGGGATAACAGGGGGTTGACCTAGTTTTTTTCAAAACTCTCCAAGGAGGCCATCATGTCAATACGAATCCTGACGCTCAGCGAAAACACCGCTGGAATGCCCGGGGTCCTGGCAGAATGGGGCCTCAGTATCCTTGTGGAAACGAAGGGCTTAAAGATACTCGTCGACACAGGAGCCAGCTCCACAGTGCCGCATAACGTCAGGCCGCTGGGAGTCGACCTGTCATCGATTCAGAAAGTGGTGCTGAGCCACGGCCACTTCGACCACACGGGAGGCTTGAAAGGAGTACTACTTCAAGCAGGCAGAAAAATCGAAGTCATTGCCCACCCCGACGTATTCGGCAACAAACACACCCGCATCGGTCAAACAGAAAGATATATCGGCATACCATACAATCGCAAAGAGCTGGAATCCGCAGGAGCCTCATTCAAATTGAGCAAAGAGCCGGTCTGGATCACGGACAACATCGTCACTACCGGTGAGATACCGATGTCCACGGAATATGAGACGATAGAGCCTAATTTTATTATAAAGTCCGACACTGGAACTGTCCCTGATACTTTCAATGACGACCAGGCCCTTATAATTAAAACTGAGATGGGATTAGTTGTAATACTCGGTTGCGCTCATCGCGGCATGATAAACACCCTGCGGCACGCACAAAAAATAACCGGAGTGGAGGCTATCAACACTGTAATCGGCGGAACCCACCTGTTGCAGGCCAGCGAAGAGCGGACGTTAATGACCGCAGCCGCCCTGCAAGAAATGGGCGTGCAGCGCGTAGGTGTGTCGCATTGCACCGGAATGAAGGCCTCCATACTGCTAGCACAGCAACTGGGTGATGCTTTCTTCTCCAACAATATCGGTTCCAGCATCACAATCGAGTAATCAATGGACATCCGGAGAAGAGGTGTCCTTCCATGGAATCTTCTCTTGGAAGGACCGGGAGGTTGGGGGTGTCCCCCATCCCAAATAAAAATCCCCCAAGCATGGGGGATAAAGGGGGTTGATAGAACTTAACCGACGGCTTCCTTAAATGCCAGACATCTCTGAAGAAAAGCAGCAGAGGGAGCTATTCGCTCCCTCTCATTTATTATATCGGGGATAGGAACCGAAGATCTTCAGCATGGAGGTCTTGGTACGGACTTCGTCCAGAGCCTTTTTGACAATAGCATCTTCACGATGTCCATCAAGATCGATGAGGAATATATATCTCCCCAGAATCTCCTTGGAGGGTCGAGACTCAACCTTGCTCAAGTTGATGCCTTTCTGTGAAAACACCTGCATCGCCTCAACCAACACCCCCGGACGATCGCCGGAGAATGCAAAACAGAGTGATGTCTTATCATGTCCGGTCGGCGCGTGATCTTCCTTCGCGAGTATGACGAAACGGGTCTCATTGCTGGCTTTATCCTGAATGCCGCTGGCTAAAATGGTCGCACCATATATCTCAGCAGCGCGAGCGGTGCCGATCGCTGCCGCCGGTTGAGAGGAGGCCATCATCTCCTCGACCGCCGCTGCTGTAGACAGGGCCGCCACCACCGGCACCTTGGGGAAATGAAGAGCGACGAAATCACGACACTGACCCAGAGCCTGCGGGATAGAATACAACACCTTTACATCGTTTATATTGATACCGGGTTTCGCCACCATATTGTGTCTGATCGGCAGCACCAATTCACACTTTATCATCACGCCGGATTCATGAATCAATAGATCGAGGGTATCGGTCACAGACCCCTCGATGCTGTTTTCGATAGGGACAACCCCTTCATCCACATTTGCAACTGACAAAGCGACAGCATTGGCCACAGCCCGAATGCTCGGGAAGGGCACCAATCGTGCCGTCTTGTCAAAAACAAGGGCCGCCTCTTCAGCAAATGTCCCTGGCGGCCCCAAATATGCGATCTTCTTAGCCATACTCTATCCGGTCAATGCAATTCTCAGCTCTGCTTCATGCTCTGGCTGCGTCACAGCTATGATATGGTCTCCTGCCTCTATTGTAGAATTACCTGCAGGTACCTGCGCACCCCTGGTAGAATTTATTATCAGACAGATGAGGCTATTCGCTGGAAGGGCGACTTCACTAACCTTTTTACCCACTACTGCGGAATCAGGCTGAACATTCACTTCGACAATTTCCAGATTACCTTCTTCCAGTGTCAGCAGATGAGACATTGAGTGAGTAGGCAACTTCTCTTCTATCTGTTCCAGTATTAGATTGGTGCTGCTCACCGTGACGTCAATGCCGAGCATTTTAAACAGGGCCTCATTCTTAGGATTACTGATACGGGCGATTGTACGCTTAACCCCAAACTTGTGTTTGGCTACCTGACAGGCTACCAGATTTACTTCATCCCTGTGTGTAACCGCCACTAAAAGATCGGCTCTGTTGGCCCCTGCATCCTCAAGAGTACGCACCTCACACCCGTCACCACGCATCACTACACTGCCGAGTTCGTCAGCAATAACCTTACATTTATCAGCTTCACGTTCTATTATCAATATTTCATGCCCTTCGCTTAAGAGAGCGAGGGAAAGAAAGTAACCAACCTTCCCACCACCAACTACAACAATATACATTTAACCCCCCTTGCCGAGGACTATATCCATAAGTACACTTGCACCCAACTTAGTAGGACTCATCGTCTCCAAACCCATCGATTTATATAATTCCTCGCGTAATGGATCATAAATGCGGCAAACAACCTTGGGTACGTTAAAAATGTGCTTCGCCGCTTGCGCGGCCATAACATTACGATTATCGCCTTGAGTGGTGGACACAAATACATCCGCCTCTTCAATACCGGATGTCCTCAAAGTTTCGACATCGGTCCCATCTCCCACCAACGCCTTTCCAGCGAAGGAACGAGGGAGCCAACGGAAACTCCACGAATCAATATCTATGACAGTTACCTGATGGCCTGCCTCATCGAGCAATCCTGCAAGCATGCCACCGACTCTGCCGCAACCCATTATTACTACTTTCACGAGTTACCCTCACCTATTTGTTCTCGCCATACCAGCACGCGACACGGCGCATTACGTAGAATATAAGGTACAACGGTCCCCATATCAAAATCACCAAAACGTTTTTCGTATTTCAATCCCATTATTATCACATCAACGCCGCGTTCTATAGCTTCATCCACTATAGCAGGGCCTGTTTCACGGGCTTGAAGTATCTCCGTCTCCACCTGGCAACCAATAGTCTCTGCGGTCTTCTCCGCTTTTGCCAGTAATTCCTCAGCTTTTTTGTTATCCGCTTCTAACTCTGCGTCAAGAGGGAGTGTACGAGCTACTTCTATTACATAGATAACAAAAACTTTGCCCTTCGTTGCCTCAGCTATGGTACAGGCAAGCCTTACGGTCTCTTCGTCCACCTTTCCCCCACCAACCGGTACTAAAAACTTGGCGAATGCCACTTCTTAATCTCCTACACTTCATTTACCCAAGAGGGATATTATAATACCTGTGCAAGAATACTGCAATCTTATTTGCTTTGCGATTCTTATTCCTTGGTTTGATGCCGTTTTGATTTAAGCATTGATAAGATTATCGGTTATCTCTCTAAAAAGAGTTCTCTTGGAACTTTGTTAATCATTGGGCGGAATTGTACTCCGACACATATCTAATGTCAATGGCTTTTACTACCATATACAATGAATCTGCCTATAGACCTGTTCGCTAGTGGTTGACATCCAGGAACAATTAGCTTATCCTTCTATTCGCAAAACATAGCGGATGTCGAGCAAATTTATGCCCAGATCAAGCAGTAACAGCCAAAACAATCAGAACGCAGGTATTAAATGTAAATGCTGCGGTTCAAACAGAACTGTTAAATATGGAACTTATCATAACATCCAACGCCGGTTCTGTAAGGACTGCCAGCGTAAGTTCGCCGATAACGACTCCCCACCCAATATGAGAACTCCCTCGGTCAAAATAGCCTCAGCTCTAGGCATGTTTTACGAAGGCATGTCACTGAACGCGATCCGCAGGAACCTTTTTCAAACATTCAGCAATACAAGCTCCAACTCCACCATCTATGAATGGATACTGAAATATTCGAAGATGGCTGTGGCGGCGGACAGGATATACTCAACAAAGCAGATCAAAAAAAGCAGCCAGATCTTGGGCCACGGGCCGTTCTGGGTAACGAATGAAACGGCGATTAAGATCGAAGGACAAACCGCCTGGATCTGGGACGTTATGGACAGCTGGAGCAGATTCCTCCTAGCATCGCGCTTGACCTTCACCCGGACAGCGGGGGATATTAAAGCGGTTCTGGAAACGGCTACGGAGAGAACCGGCGAGGTGCCGGGATTAATCATCACCGACAAACTGCGCACCTACACTGAAGGTATAGAGATGGCCTTCGGTTCGGATACGATGCATGTTCAGGCAACGGGATCCACAGTGCATCCTCAAGCAAACTATATAGACAGATTCTACGTGCCGCTCAGAGTCAGGAGCAAGACGCTCAAAGGCATAAAGAAAATGGAAAGCGCCAATCTTATAATAAGCAGCTGGTCAGTCTACTACAACTTCTTTCGTCCGAATATCGGATTGGGCAATGCGATCCCGGCGCATAAAGCTGAGATTGAGTTTCCATATCGAACATGGCTGGATATAGTTGAGAAGGAATACATCTAACTTTGCATAAAGAACGCCACTGCACGATGCAAAGAGAAGCCATAAGCATAACGCGCCATAGAGGCTCATATTATCTATAATTCAACATAATAAAATCCAACAATCGGTTCACTTTCACGAACGACCAGCCATTAACAACCACAACAAAAAATGCCAATATCTTGAAATATGAACGGATTTAAGGTTCAAAATATACTCTTTTAAGTTTTATTAAATTTTATAATACTTTCAAAGCTTTGGATTACCAACCACTTCCGAAAATTGCTAACGATTAACTTTTTTTGACCAGACGATTACAGGTATATAAAATTTATGGCATCCCCAAGGAAGGAGGTTCTATGACCACGGAAGAGAGGTATGACGTTGTCATTGTAGGTGCCGGACACAACGGCACTACCATTGCGGCCTATCTCGCGAAAAGCGGCCTTAGCGTCTGCGTTCTTGAAGAAAGGCCTGAGTGCGGTGGCGCACAGGAAGACACCGACGTTAGAGCCGGCATTAATATCAGCCCGCACCCCGTTGCATTGTATGGAGGTGCGGCCCCGGGATGGGAGCAGCTGGAGTTATGGAAATACGGGTCAAGAATGGACTGGTCAGCCCAGAAGCTCAGCGGCGGAGACTTCGCATCTGGAAAGTTCCTAGGGCTTCTATGTAAGAGCGGGGTTTCCCAATGCACAGCTAAGGACCTCGAGGCTTGGCTGCTATTGTCAGGCGCACTCAATGGCTGCATGAGGGAGCTGCTTCGCGCCACCTTCTGGACCCCGCCCCATCCATCATATATTGAGATGACCCCGGAGACCGTTCCCTACATGCAGGTCTACAAGAAGCACATGCCCAAGGTATACACACCGGATTTGATGGAATGGACCCAGTTCGACCTGATGGACCAGTACATGGAGACCGAGCCCTTCAAGGTATTCCAGGCATATATAGCCTGGATGTCAGGGGCCGCCGGCCACATGGAAGGCGTGGCCATTCCCGCCTTCGAGAGCGTAGTAGCCTCCGTCCTTTACACCACGGGCGTTGTACCCATGGGCTGTATGCACGGATACTATCATTCGCTGTTCCGCTGCGCCGTGGCACACGGGGCGATTTTCCGCACCTGCTGCCCGGTAGATGAGATCATTATTAAAGACGGACGCGCTGTCGGCGTACACCTGAGGGGGGACGCCGCCCTGAGAAGTAAAACGATATGGGCAACCAAAGCGGTGATCAGCGCTACCGAGATAAAACACACATTCAACGAGCTCATCGGGCCGGATAATGTTGACCCCGCGTTATCGCAGAAGGTGAACGATATAAATATCAAGGGCGGCCCGATATATTGCAACTACTTCATAACTAAAAAGAAGCTCCGCTACAGGGCGAAATACAAGGAAGCCGAGCAGACGGGCGTCAGCTATCCCATGGACTCCCGCGAGCTGTACTATAACCACGTCGCGGACTGCCTGGGCAAACAGGGCAACCCGACTGTTCCCTATGACGAGATAATATGGCTCTGGGCCGGCAGTAACAAAATTATGGACCCCGTTTTCCATAACCAGTGCTCCAGGCCCGGCCTTTTTGTAGAGAGCTCAATAGAGTTCTATGTGCCGCCACCCGAGTATCATACCGACGGTCCGGAGGCCATGAACGACGAAAAAGACCCTAACCATGTCAATGAAAAACTGAAGAAGTATTTCCGCGACGCTTTCAGCTGCGTGGTAGAGAACCTGGAAGACGACCTAGTGGAACATCTGGTATTGACGCCGTGGGAGCAGGAGTTCCGCAATACAGGAATGATCGGCGGCTGCTGGTACGGCGCGCGACACTGCCGCGACCAGTGGTGGAACGAGCGCCCCCTGCCCGAGATGGCGCGCTACCGCGTCCCCGGAATCGATGCGCTATATCTGGTGCACCAGTCGGCTGCACACCCCGGAGGTCTTTGCCTTATGGCTTGCGGCTACAACCTGATGCATATACTCATCGAGGACGGGATCGCCGAGCCCGGAGACTGGTGGTACCCGGCACCGTATTACATCCCTGAGAAGGGCAAGATATCGGCGGTGCCAAGACAGGGAAGGATCCCGAAATAGGAAAGATAGGCGGAGAATAGAAGGAGGCAAAATGGAAAATAAGCAATTTGACCACCCGTTGTTATTCGGCGATATGTTTTCTGAATTTCCTTTAGAGAGCAATTTCGATGTCATCATCATCGGCGGTGGTCCCAATGGACTCATGACAGCCGCCTATCTTGCCAAGTCAGGATTAAAGGTGGTCGTCATCGAGCGCCGCTACGAGATCGGCGGCGGGCTCTCCACGGATGAAATACTTTGGCCATGCTACTACTCCAACGACCATGTGATCTACCACATGATGGTCGATTATATGCCTGTGATAAAGGACTTCAATCTGGACGTGCACGGCCTGTCCTGGGTGAAACCGAATATGCAGGCCGCCATGGTCTTCGAAGACGGCCAATCCCTGTTGCTCACACGCATGATCGAGGACACACGAGATTCCTTCATGCGCTATTCCCACAGGGACGCTGAGAAATTCGGCGTTGTCATGCGAGACTACCGGCGCATGGTCGATGAGCTCATCGCACCCATGACATACATACCCGCCATGTCCACTATGGACCTGATGATGCTTCTGGAAAAGAGTGAGATCGGTAAAAAACTGGCGGAGATAGCCGAGATGAGCCCGCTGGAGATCATCACCAGCAACTTTGAGAACGACAGGATCCGCGCCTTCCTGCTTTACATATCATGTATGTGGGGCATCGATCCGAACGAGACCGGCACCGGGCTGTTCGTCCCGCTGCTGTTATGCCGTGGCATGAATAAATGCTACTGCTTCGGTGGCTCGCACAAGTTCGCTTCCGCGATGGGACGCGAGATCATCAAGGCGGGCGGTACCATATTGGATAGGTGCGAAGTAACCAAGATAATCATGGAGGGCGGCAAGGCCGTCGGCGTGGAAACGCTGGAAGGCCGCACGATAAAGGCTAAGACCGTAGTCTCCACCCTGGACCCGCAGACAACATTCCTGCAAATGGTAGGGGCTAAGAACCTGCCGGGAACACTGAAGGAATCTGTAGAGGGCTGGGTCTATGATAAATGGAGCTTCTATACCCTGCACCTGGCAACCCAGGAGCAGCCGATTTACAAGGCCGAGGAGCCATGGGCTAGCGAGTCATTCATGACGATCTTTGGCTTCGAGAGCATGGATCAACTCCTGGAGCACTTTAAGACCGTCATCGGCGGCAAGCTGAATACAAAGATCATGGGCGGTCATGCCACATGCGAGAGCTTCTGGGATCCACACCTGGTCCGCGCCCCGTGGGGCGGCGAGGTTTCATTCTTCCAGATGCATGTGCCGTATGACCTTGACGGCAAGAAGGAAAATTGGGAGAAACGAGGCCCAGAAATCAAGGAAGCCGTGCTGAAGAAGTGGCAGAAGGTGGCCCCCAATTTCACGAAGGACAAGATCATTAACTCGCTTGCCGAGACGCCGATTGATATCGAGATACGCTTCCCCAACATGAAGCGCGGCGCGATCAAGCATGGAGACTATCGCCCGACACAGCTGGCTTCAATGAGGCCCAACCTAGATTGCTCCAACCATCGCACGCCAATAAAAGGCCTGTATGTTGGCGGCGTTTCCACATATCCCGGCGGTCTGGTGCTGGGAGGCTCAGGATACCTGGCAGCTAATAGAGTTGCCGAGGACCTTGGCGCTAAGAAATGGTGGAAACCGACTAAAGAAATGGAGAAATTCACCAATACATATATGAAATAAAGAGTAAATCTGGTGTTGTCCGTTCAATAGCAAGCCTGCCAAATGGCAGGCTTGCTATTTTGGTCTTATGATAGGAAATAGCCAGCTCTTAGTGTTATAATTAGTCCACTTAAAAAAGAAGTATAGGAGTCACCTTGGACTGGCTAGGTTACATGGCGGGGGCGTTGACCACTTTCAGCTTTATCCCGCAGCTCATACGAATATTTAAAACCAAGAGCGCACATGATATCAGCTTAGTATTTAATGCGATGTTCCTGATTGGCATCTTTCTATGGCTGACCTATGGCGTTTTAATTAAAGAAACCCCGATTATAATCTGGAATGCAATAGCGGCGGCTCTGAGCTGTATATTACTTTATGCAAAGATTAGATATGGAAGAGATAGGAGAATTAAATGAAAATACTGGTTACCGGTGCATTCGGCAACATCGGCACCAACGTGGTTAGGAGTCTCCTGGAACAAGGCAAACAGGTGAGATGCTTCGATGTTAAAACGGAGGCAAATGAATCAGCAGCGAAAAAATTCAAAGGTAAGATAGAGATGTGCTGGGGGGACATACGCAATCCCCAGGACGTAGCCGCCGCGGTAGAAGGCATGGAAGTCGTAGCGCACCTGGCGGCGATAATCCCCATCGATAGCGAGATAAAACCGGACTGGGCCAAGGAGATAAACGTAGGAGGCACCAAGAACGTCATCGAAGAAATGAAGAAGCTGTCGCCCCGTCCTAAACTGATATTTGCTTCATCGACTACTGTTTTCGGGTACACACAGGACAAAGAGCCACCGCGAAGGGTAACGGAGCCGGTGAATCCGACGAATAACTATACCAGACACAAGGTGGAATGCGAAAAGATGATTCATGAGTCCGGGCTCATCTGGTGCATTCTGCGCTTCGCCGCCGTCACCTCCCTAGAGTTCAAGCCGAACCCGATGGCATTCTATATCTCGCTGGACTCGCGCATGGAGTTCACCCACACCAGGGACGCTGGCTTAGCCGTGGCTAACGCTGCAAGCTCGGACAAGGTTTGGGGCAAGATACTGCTCATCGGCGGCGGCCCTAAGAATCAAATCAGATATCGCGACTACATACACCGCTCGATGGAGGCCATAGGCATCGGCAAGTTCCCTGAGGAGGCCTTCGGCAATCTCCCCGCCACCCCGGACTGGATCGACACCGGCGAGAGCCAGGCTCTGCTCAAATACCAGCGGTACACTTTAGATGACTTCCTCAAGGACAGGATAACCTTTTTGGGACCGCGGAGGGACGAGCTCGTAGCCCAGCGGGATAAGATAAGAAAGGACATGCTGGACCAATCGCCTTTCTACAAAGCATTCTTGGAGAAAAAACAACAGGGGTGAGATTATGAAAGTACTGCTAACAGGCGCTTTCGGCAACGTCGGCTCAAACGCACTAGAATCACTCATCGAGCAGAATCACCGTGTAACATGCTTCGATATTAAAACGAAGGCAACTGCTAAATCGGCCAAGCGTTTTCAAGACAAAGTCGATATCGTATGGGGGGACCTGCGGCGTCCGGACGATGTCACGACCGCTGTGAAAGACCAGGATGTAGTCGTTCATCTCGCTTATATCATACCGCCCGCAAGCGAAAAGAATCCCGATTTGGCTAAAGCGATCAATATCGGCGGTACACAGAACTTGCTGAACGCGCTAAAGTCGTTGCCGCACCCGCCGAAGCTGATATTCTCCTCATCGATCAGCGTCTACGGTCCATGCCATGATATGAAACCGCCGCGACGCTTTGTTGATGCTACGGCGACCACCGAGATCTACACCCACCA
>CAYGXY010000135.1:0-3266 GCA_964354045.1 uncultured Dehalococcoidales bacterium | reverse complement strand
GGCACTGGGGGTGTCCCCCAGATTTTTAAAATTTCCCCCAAGACTGGGGGATAACAGGGGGTTGATCAACACTCTAGATCTTCACCAGCCTCAGCGAGAACCTGTCACGATGCGATGAGGATGAGAATATATGTTGAACTGGCGGCCACGGACAAACCCCACCAGCGTAACTCCGTAGTCGATGGCCTCCGCAACAGCCAGGGTCGTCGGCGCGGCAATCGTAACCACTATAGGAATGCCCGCCCTTACCGCCTTTTTCATCGCCGATATCGTCTGACGGCAAGAGGTCACTATCACACAATCGCACATCTCAAATCCATTCCTGAGCGCGATGCCTATGGCCTTATCTATAGCACAGTGCCTGCTGATATCCTCGACAAAGAACATGATATCGCCGTGAGCTATGCCAACTATGTGTGTGCCGCCGGTCTTTATATGTAAAGGACAACTTTTATTCAGCTCCTCAGCCCAGGTCAGAATCTGGTTATCGGTAGCCTGCAAGTCGGAGTCGATGACCACGGGTTTATGCGCCTTCGAAATCCGTTTGCGCGATACTAATATTGTGTTGCCATCTACCTCGATATCGACATCGGACGGAGACGCGATGCCCTCATCGAACAGATATCCCAGCGCGAACTCTTCCAAGTGCTCGGCCAGACCGGTCAGACGACGATGAACCCTGCCATCGATTTTAATAACGACCTCAGTCTCGCGAATCACGAAGTCTGCCTGCGAGACCTTCTCGCCGTCAATCACCTTTATTATTTTCAACTTATCGCAATGCATCGCCGCCGCTCCCTTAAATGAGGTTTCTCGCCCTCATCCTGACCCTCTCCCCTGCGGAGGTCTAACCATCACCCTAGCCCTCTCCCTCTATCAGGGAAGAGGGTAGCTGAAAAAGAGGTGCAGGAGATTTCTCTCCTGCCGGGGTTACAGGGGTGTCCCCTATCTTTTTTAAAATTCCCCCAAGACTGGGGGATAGCAGGGGGTTGATCAGCTCTCAGCCAGATTTCCCCCTCTAACACAACTGCCGATGATTATATACCATCGGCAGTTTCCATACCAAATATTCAGCTAATAGCTGCTATTAAATTCTTAGTTCACCGCGCCATTAAGGAATTTCACTATCTCGCTGGAAGGGGTTCCAGGGCCGAACACGGCGTTGACCCCGATCTTCTTCAGGGCGGGGACATCCTCTTCAGGAATAATGCCGCCCGCCACTACTACGACCTTGAGCCCCTTCTTCTTGAGCTTATCCATAACCATAGGGAAAATATCCAGGTGTGCCCCGGACAGGATGCTGAGCCCCACCACATCAACGTCTTCCTGCATAGCGGATTCCGCTATCATCTCCGGCGTCTGGCGCAGCCCGCTGTAGATTACCTCCATGCCGGCATCGCGCAGGGCACGCACCACAAATTTGGCACCGCGATCGTGCCCATCCAGGCCTGGTTTCGCAACTAGCACCTTTATCGTCTTCGCCATAAAGATCACCTTTCCTTAATTCTTTATCTTCTGCACCAGCTCAATGAGCACGCCCTTGGTCGCTTTGGGATGGATGAAAGCGATCATCCCGGCCATCCCTTTGCGCGGTTTCTTATCGATAAGCGCCACGCCTTTAGCTTCGAGTTCCGCCAGCTCTTTCTCAAGCTCAGCAACCTCGAACGCTATGTGATGGATACCATCGCCCTTGGTCTCCACGAACTTGGCGATGCCGGTGTCCGGCTTTACCGGCTGCACAAACTCGATGGTCACATCGCCGATCTTAACGGCGGCCGCCTTCACGCCCTGGTCCGGTATCTCCTCCATGTGTTCGCACTTCATCCCGAAGACGTCCCCGTAGACCTTTAACACCTCGTCGATGCTCTTAACCGCTATCGCTATATGATCAATCTTCTTAAGCATTTACTCCTCCTTACAATCTTTCGATCTGTCTCAATTAAAACGCGGCGAACTCACGCTGCTCGCCAAAGACGCCTCGGAGCACATCGCATATCTCGCCGATGGAGGCATAAGCGGCCGTGCACTCGATGATGGCCGGCATCGTGTTATCGGTACCTTTTGCCACCTTCTTCAGGTTCTCTAGGGCCTTCTTTGTTGCCGCGTTATCCCTCTCGCTCTTCACCTTCTGCAAACCCGCGATCTGCTTCTTGGCCACCGCCGGATCAAGACGCAGGAGAGGCAGCTTGGCGTAGGTCGACTGGAACTTGTTGACGCCGACGACGACTCTGTCTCCGCTCTCCACGGCCTTCTGATAGCGGTAGGCGCTATCGCTGATCTCGCGCTGCTGGAAGCCCTGCTCGATGGCAGTAAGCGCGCCGCCCATGTTATCTATCTTCGCGATATAAGCCTTGGCCTCAGCCTCAAGCGTATCGGTCAGCTTCTCTACATAGTATGAGCCGCCCAGCGGATCGATGGTGTCGGCAACGCCGTTCTCGTATCCCAGTATCTGCTGCGTGCGAAGCGCTATCGTCACCGCTTCCTCGCTCGGCGTGGCATAGGCCTCGTCGCGCGAGTTGGTGTGCAGCGACTGGGTGCCGCCGAGCACCGCGGCCAGCGCCTGCATCGTCGTCCTGATGATATTGTTATCGGGCTGCTGCGCCGTCAGCGTGGAGCCGCCCGTCTGCGTATGGAAACGCAGCGTGCATGAGCGCATGTCCTTGGCCTTAAAACGCTCCTTCATTATCGTAGCCCACAGCCTGCGCGCCGCGCGGTACTTGGCCACCTCTTCGAACAGGTTGTTGTGAGCGGCGAAGAAGAAGGAAAGCCTTCCCGCGAACGCATCCACATCCAGACCTGAATCTATGGCCGCCTGCACATAGGCGATACCGTCGGCCAGCGTGAACGCCAGCTCCTGCGCCGCCGTTGAGCCGGCCTCCCTGATGTGGTAGCCGCTGATGCTTATCGTGTTCCACTTGGGAACGCTCTCTCCGCAATATTTAAATATATCCGTAATAAGGCGCATCGAGGGACGCGGCGGGAAGATGTAGGTGCCGCGCGCTATGTACTCCTTCAAGACATCGTTCTGGATCGTGCCGTCCAGCTTGGATGGATCGACGCCCTGCTTCTTGGCCAGCGTCACGTACATAGCCAGCAGTACGGCGGCCGAGGAATTAATCGTCATGGAGACGCTGACCTTATCCAGCGGGATCTCCTTGAACAGGATCTCCATATCGGCAAGGCTGTCTATGGCCACGCCCACTTTGCCGACCTCGCCCTGCGCCAGCGCGTGATCGGAGTCATATCCGATCTGCGTCGGCAGGTCG
>CAYGXY010000134.1:0-5131 GCA_964354045.1 uncultured Dehalococcoidales bacterium | reverse complement strand
CCCTGGTTGAATGCGACACCTCCCTGGAATACTACCGGAGGCAGGATTTCCTTTCCTGTAGCTATATTATTTAAGTAATTGCGTGCCAAGGCCTGGCAAAGTCCTCTTATAATATCGGCACGTTTGTGCCCCATTTGCTGTTTGTGTATCATATCCGTCTCGGCGAAGACGGCGCAACGCCCGGCGATCTGAACCGGTTTTGTGCTTTTAAGTGCTTCCCTGCTGAAATCGTCTATGGGCATGTTCATACGCTGCGCCTGCTGGTCAAGGAAGCTTCCCGTGCCGGCTGCACATACCGTGTTCATCCCCATATCAGCGAGAGTCCCATCTTTGATAATGATAATCTTGGAATCCTGGCCGCCGATTTCGACTACTGTTGCGACCTCCGGTACCGAGTGTACTGCGGCAGCGGCCTGGCATGAGATTTCATTTTTCACTAGGTCCGCATTCACTAATACCCCGGCCAGATAGCGTGCGCTGCCGGTTGTAGCTACGCCTGCAATGTGTGCATCGGCAGGTAATCCGCTCGATAGCTCTTTGAGCCCGCGTTGTATTGATATTATAGGCTGACCTTCGGTGCGCAGATAGAGAGAAGCGACCAGACTGTCTTTATCATTAAGCACGGCGAACTTGGTGCTCACCGAGCCTACATCTATTCCAAGATAAACATTATTTCGCGGCAAGGAATTCCTTTCTGATCGCAGCGACCTTCTTCGGATCCGCTAGCAGGTCCACCGCCGTCAGCGCCAGCGCCTTGGCCCCGTCGATGAGCCCGCGGTCGCCCTTAGCCGATACGGCTGCCGCGCGAAAATCGACGGAGTGCAGGGATGTTTTAGGCGGGGCGATGGCAACTTCAGGATGGATGGTCGGCACCAGCATGCTCACATTGCCAACATCGCTCGCTCCGGAGGCCCTCTCAGGTATGGGCTGCGGGTCGCGGCCTATCGAGCGCATATTGGCGGCCATTATCTCTGCCAGCGTCGTGTTGGCGCGCAGCGGCGCGTAGTATTCCTTCCACGTGTATTTAAGACGTGCTCCGGTGGCCAGGGCTGCGGCCTGGAAACAATTCAGCACCTTGACCTTCAATTTCTCAAGATAGGCCTCGTCGACGGCGCGCACAAGGAAAGTGCCCGACGTATGATCCGGTACCACGTTCGGCGCATCGCCGCCCTTAGTGATTATGCCGTGTATACGCGCCCGCTCATTGATGTGCTGGCGCAGCGAGTTGATGCCGTTGAACGATAGTATCAGTGCCTCCAGGGCGTTGATGCCTTCCTCAGGCCGCGCGGCGGCGTGGGCCGCCTTGCCGAAGAATTCGACCTCCAGTGTGATGCAGGCCAGCGCCCGGGCGCTTGAGAGGTCGTGGGATGAAGGGTGAACTAGCATGGCGATATCTATGTCTTTAAAGGCGCCGCGTTCCGCCATTATAGCCTTGCCTCCGAACAGTTCCTCCGCCGGCGTGCCGAGGACGACAACCCTGCCGCCAAATTGATCGATGGCAGGTTTTGCAGCTACCGCGGCGCCGATTGCCGTGGTACATATGATGTTATGCCCGCAAGCGTGTCCTATCTCGGGCAGGGCGTCGTATTCCGCCATTAGCGCAATGGCCGGTTTACCTTTTCCGTATGTCGCGCGGAAGGCGGTCGGCATCTTGCATATGCCGCGCTCGACTTCAAACCCGTTCATTTCAAGGTAGGCGGAGAGCCACTTCGCCGCCTTTAATTCGTGAAAGCCGGTCTCCGGATTGTCGTGTATCTTGTGGCTCAGGGCAACAAGCTTATTGCTCTGAGAATCCACTTTTTTAACGACAGCTGCTTTTGTTTTCTTGATATCCAAGAATGTTCTCCTGGCGGATATTATAAACCTGAGACGGTAAGGATACCAGTCTCAGATTACAGTTTTATTGGTGAATCGATAACTAACCTTTTAATATCTGCAAGCGCTGGGCGAAATCGAACAGGCTCTGTCGCGTGATTATTCCCGCGACTTTCCCCTCGCTTAAAACTGCAACGATATCGTCCTGTCCCTGGTCGAATTTTTCGATAATAGATGATGCCTCGTCTGCAGGGCGGACCGTTTTCAATTGCTCCACCGGTGTCATGGTATGCGCGACTGTGGTGATATTCCATTGCTTCTGCGGCACTTTTTTAATCTGCCATAGGGTTAATATCCCGGCTACGCTGTCGCTGTCTGTCACCAGATAAAATTGATTTGGCGATCTAGGTAATGTCCCCTCTATCAGGTCCATGAGGTTGATGTTGCGAGGGATACGCGGCAGATCCCGGCTTATGACGTCTTGAGCGGTGTAGCCCTTGAGGTTCTCACGCAGAATGGTCTGTTGGTATGTAGATCGGGCGGCGCCATTCAAGAAGAATCCGATGAAAATAAGCCATAAACCGTCAAAGTATCCCCATATAAAAAATATTAAGACACCAGCCACAATCATAGCTATTGATATTACATAACCAGCGGTTGTAGCTATTTTAGTAGCTCGCAAGAAATTACCTGTAGCAAGCCATATGATGGCACGCAGTACACGGCCACCATCAAGAGGAAAACCAGGGATCATATTAAATGCAGCAAGTAGTAAATTCACATAAGCTAAGTAACTCGTCAAGGCGAATAGATATACATTCCTGTCGTTAAACAGATACGCCATGCCGTAGAATATTCCAGCAAGTAAGACGCTGCTTGCAGGTCCGGCAATGGATATTACAAGCTCTGTTTTAGGTCGAGTGGCCTCTTTACTAATTTGTGCTATGCCTCCAAAGAGGAACAACGTAATGCTTTTTACCGGTATGCCTGTTCTTTTGCTCACGATGGAGTGCGCCAGTTCGTGTACTATCACCGATGCGAAGAACAGCAGGCTTGTGGCGATTCCGACGATCCAATAATATGCTGAGTTCCACCCTTTAAATGAGTCGGGGAAGAAGGACATTGACAGCATTAACGTGACAAAGATAAATATAAGAAACCAGCTGAAATCCAGCCTAAACGGTATGCCGAAGATTTTAGCTATTTGGAATGATCTGCCCAATTATCAACCTCTGCAAGTACGATTGAACTTGCTCACATTATCATAACATAGTGTCGGTATCTAATAGATGTTGGTTGTTTCCAATGATGAATCAGAGAGACTCTTTAGCGGATGAGCGATAGGCCGATTAATTTGTAAGTAAGTTTGGCGGCGAGGAAAGTGCAGGCCGATGGCCCTTCGCGCGGAGCGAGTTCCATAACATCGAAGCCGACGATGCGTTTCTCTCTCGCCACACGTTTGAGAAGTCGTATTACCTCGTACCAGCCCATGCCGCCGGGCTCCGGCGTGCCGACCGCGGACATGATCGATGGATCGAACACATCGAGGTCGATGGTGATGTATACATCGTCGGAAAGCTGTGAGACGATGGCCTTTTCCTCCTCTTGGCTAAGAGGTTTTTCCTTGGCGTAGAACGGGTGCAGCTTTTTGCTTTTGATGTACTTCTGATCATCGATGCCCATGCTGCGGATGCCCACCTGGACGATAGGGCAGTATTCGTGCACGCGGCGCATGACGCAGGCGTGGTTGAATTTTGTATCCTCGTACTCGTCGCGTAGGTCGGCGTGTGCGTCCAATTGCAGCACTGACAGATTCTTGAATCGCTCTCGATATGCGCGCACCGCGCCGGTTGTCAGAGAGTGCTCCCCGCCGAGCATGACCACGAACCTGCCTTTGTCGAGGATGTCTTTTGTCGCTGTATACACACGTTCGACGGTTTCCTCAGGCCCCTTCATCGAAGGTATGAGCTCCGGGAGCGTATGTATTCCTACATCGTGTATGTAGCAACCGAGCTCGTGGTCGTACTGCTCGAGGAAATGAGATGCGTCGATGATGGCGTTGGGACCTTCGCGCGTGCCGGCGCGCCAGTCGACGGTGCTATCGTAAGGGATAGGCAGCACGACGACCTTGGCGTCCTTGAATTCGGTGTATTTGGGCGGGAACGAGAAACTGCGTCGCGGATAGAACATTTCTTCGTTCATATCGTGCTCACTGTATGACGATATCTACGCCCGGCTGGTCAGGCAGATTTGATCTGTGCCATCTCTATGGGGGCGTCCTGCAGACCCCGGCCTAAGACATACGTCTTTATCTCAGCAAGCCCGAACTTTTCTTTCATATCCTCGATGGCCTGCTTGTCGTCGAAGTCTTTGCAGGAGAATATATCGATATTGATATACCGTCTCTCAGGGAAGGTATGTATGCTGATATGGCTCTCTGCGATTATAACGAAACCAGATACCCCCCAGTCCTCCGGCTTGGATCCGATAAATCGGAAAACACGAGGAGGAGCGACCTTCGTCATATTTATCTGGGAAGGGTATTTGTCAAGGAGATCGTAAATCATGTCTTCGCTTTCGAGCATTTTTCGATTTGCTCCAAAACCGTCGATAATTAAGTGCATCTTATCGACCCCCTTTCTCTCAGATAAAAAATCCACCCCCCCAGCTTAGGAGAGAGTGGAAGTCGGCATGCCGTCAGATTCAACTGCGCTTCACTGTCCCGATAACTTGAACCTCATACTACCTGATTCGGTTCTCGTTACAGGAAGCCTCAGGTTGCTGTTCCGCCGCTTAACGGCAGGCATGCTCACCATCAGGTTTCTGGTCTTTTTATTTAGGGACAATAAGTCATCTTCGTCCACAAAGAACCAGGCCCCCTCTCCTACACCCCATCACCCACGTATGTAAAAACACGCACGTCATAATAGCACACTTTTTACAGCAATGCAATAGGTTTTGAAATTTTCCGACGGCAGCTTGGAAATCACTATGTTCTGCATATTTGCGACCTCGCCGAGGCCGCCATGGTTTACCCTCAGCCGCCCCTCCTCGGCACGTAGCAGACCTGCCCGTTTTCGGTCGAACTGCCTGAGCCCGAGGTGGAAAAGCCGGTTATTAGCTTGCGCGGATTTGGCTCTCCGCACTTCGGGCATTTCATTTTCGAGCCGTCCTGCCCGTAGCACTGGCGCACCTCGAACTTCTCGCCGCATTTTTCACATTGGTAATCATACAGTGGCATGTTATTCTCCCTTCTATGAAAAAGTATCTATTCAACTCCCTGTATCCCCCATTCTTGGGGGAGGTTTTAGAGGCT
>CAYGXY010000133.1:0-3150 GCA_964354045.1 uncultured Dehalococcoidales bacterium | reverse complement strand
ATGGGGCGCATCATGCTGCCTCTGGGTGAGATAAAGAAGGAAAAAGTTCGCGATATAGCCAGATCGCTGGGCCTCGCCTCGGCTGACAGGGAGGAGAGCCAGGATGTGTGTTTCGTTGCCAGGGGGGACTACCGCGGGTTCGTCGGTGCGCGTATGCCCCGGGCTAGCCAGCCGGGACCCATCCTCGACGGGCAGGGGAACGAGCTGGGCCGGCATCGCGGGATATTGTCCTATACCGTGGGACAGCGCAAGGGCATGGGTATATCGGCAGAGGAGCCATTTTATGTTACCGGCATCGATGCGGAGCGCAACGCGATAATCGTCGGCAGTAAGGCGGATGTATATGGAGATGAGCTCGTAGCTTCCGCGCTGAACTGGCTAGAGTTCGACGCTCTGGAGCAGCCGATCGAGGTGAGAGCTAAGATACGCTATCGCCATCGCGAAGGAGATGCGATAGTAACGCCGATATCGAATGTCGAGACGCATGTTAAGTTTGCGCAGCCGCAGATGGCGATAACGCCGGGGCAGGCGGTCGTTTTTTACAGGGGTTCCGTCGTCGTTGGCGGCGGGACGATAGAGAGGGTCGGCGGCGTATAGAGGTACAGGAGATTTCTCTCCTGACGGGGTTTTAGGGGTGTCCCCTAAATCTCATTAAGTCTCCCAACGTATGGGGGACTAACAGGGGGTTCGGCTGTTGTTTCCCCCTTTCTAAGGGGGACATTAGGGGTTCAACTTGATACTATATTACATATGGTCTAAAATGATAGCCTGACTTTGCACGGAAGGTACGAAAAATGAAGCGCATTGCTAAAAATGTAACCGAGCTCGTAGGGAATACGCCTTTGGTCAAGCTGTGGCTAGCGGACTGGGATACGAAGGCGGAGATCGCGGCCAAGGTGGAATCGTTCAATCCGCTTTCCAGCGTCAAGGACAGGATCGCCAAGGCCATGATCGAGGCCGGCGAGCGCGATGGATTGATCAAGAAAGGCACTACTATCGTCGAACCTACAAGCGGGAATACGGGGATTGCCCTGGCGGCCATTTGCGCCGCCAAAGGTTACAAGCTGATAATTACAATGCCCGATACGATGTCGCGCGAGCGCCGCAGGCTGCTGCAGGCCCTGGGCGCCAAGCTGGTGCTGACCCCCGGGGAGCAGGGCATGAGCGGCGCCATCGCGGAGGCGGAGCGGATCGTCGGGAGCACCCCGAACTGTTTCATGCCGAACCAGTTCACTAACCCGGCCAACCCGCAGGTACACCGGGAAACGACCGCCGAGGAGATCTGGCGGGATACGGACGGGGAGGTCGATATCCTCGTCGCCGGCGTGGGAACAGGGGGAACTATCACCGGCATCGGCGAGGCCTTGAAGCAGCGCAAGGATCATCTTAAGGTAATCGCGGTGGAGCCGGCCGGTTCGCCCGTGCTCAGTGGCGGGGTCGCCGGCAGGCATGGAATTCAGGGCATCGGCGCCGGTTTCGTCCCCGCGGTGCTGAATCGCAACATTATCGACGAGGTCATCACGGTAAAAGATGAGGATGCCATAGATATGGCGCGCCGCCTGGCCCGGGAGGAAGGTATACTCGTGGGCATATCATCGGGTGCGGCGGCGTGGGCGGCATTGCAGGTGGCGAAGAGGACGAAAAACAAGGGCAAGCTCATAGTAGTAATACTGCCTGATTGCGGGGAGCGCTATCTGAGCACTACGCTATATAAGTTTGATGAGGGTGAAAAACTTGTTTAGGTTATTGAGGGAAGATCTGCAGACCGTATTTAAGAAAGATCCGGCGGCCAGGAGCACGCTTGAGGTTCTTTTCTGCTATCCCGGGCTGCATGCGATATGGAACCACCGCGTAGCGCACTTCCTGTGGAAGCATAAGATACGGCTGCTCGGTCGTATGATGTCGCATACCGCCCGTTTCGTTACGGGCGTGGAGATACATCCGGGGGCTACCATCGGCAGGAGGTTCTTTATAGACCATGGCATGGGGGTGGTTATCGGGGAGACATCCGAGATCGGCGATGACGTATTGCTATATCAGGGTGTGGTCCTTGGCGGCACTACGCATGAGAAGAAGAAACGCCATCCCACCCTCGGGAACAACGTTGTCGTGGGGGCTGGGGCTATATTGCTGGGCGATATCGTTATCGGTGATGAGGCCAGGGTCGGTGCCGGCTCGGTGGTAGTGACGTCGCTTGAGCCCAGGACGACCGCAGTCGGCGTCCCGGCGCGTGTGGTGCGGAGGGGCCGTCCCGAGGAAGCCCTGGAACACGACAGAGAGGCTATAAAGGCCATGCTTGCGGAGCAGGAAGGCATGATGGATAGACTAAGCCGCATCGAGGAGAAACTGAATATCAAGAATGATGATAAGAATAAGGCCGGTACCGATGACCATATGGCACACGGGTAACTAAGGAACTCATGGAGAAGAGGTACAGGAGAGAAATCTCTCCTGTCGGGGTTTTAGGGGTGTCCCCTATTTCTTATAATAAATTCCCCCATGATTGGGGGATCAAGGGGGTTGATTCGATGTTAATCAGAGCCTCTCTAAGGAGCAATAGATGACTAAGACTATAGCTGAGATCAACGAGAAAATTAAGAAGGGCCAGGCGGTCGTGGTCAACGCTGAGGAGATCATCGACCTTGTAGCCAAGAAGGGAGTGGAGAAGGCCGCCCGTGAGGTGGACGTAGTGACCACCGGCACCTTCGGCCCGATGTGCAGCTCCAGCGCTTATTTCAATCTGGGACACACCAAGCTCAGGATGAAGCTCGGCGGCGGCAGGGTATATCTGAATGATGTCCCGGCTTATACCGGGGTGGCGGCTGTTGATATCATCCTCGGTGCTACCGCCATGCCCGATGATGACCCGCGCAATCGGGTGTACCCAGGCGCATTCAACTATGGCGGAGGACATGTCATCGAGGCGCTGGTGGCTGGCAAGGACGTGAGGCTCACAGCTACTGCTTACGGTACCGACTGCTATCCGCGCAGGAAACTTGAGAGCTGGATTAAACTTAAGGATTTAAACGAGGCCGTGCTCTTCAATATGAGGAACGCCTACCAGAACTATAATGTGGCCGTTAACCTGTCGGACAAGATGATTTATACCTACCTGGGCGTGCTCAAGCCGAATCTCGGTAACGCCAACTA
>CAYGXY010000132.1:0-7274 GCA_964354045.1 uncultured Dehalococcoidales bacterium | reverse complement strand
GCCAAAAGCAAAACGCAATGAAGTACTCGGTTTCGCAGAAGGTATATTGCGATTAAAGATAGCTGCCCCTCCCGTTGAAGGCAAGGCCAACAAAGAGCTAATCAGCTTTCTCAGTAAAACCCTCGGCATAAATAAAAGCAGCATTACCATCGACCGCGGACACACAAGCAAGGTTAAAATAGTAACGATACTGGGACTCGACCGGGATCAGATATACGAAAGAATCGAGGAAGCGAAGCTGAAATGAGAATCCTCCATTTCGCCGACCTGCACCTCGGGGTGGAAAACTACAATGCGGGCATCAACCCCGAGACAGGGCTGTCAACTCGCCTACACGACTTCCTCAATGCTCTCGACGAGGTAGTGGAATATGCTTTAACCAATAAAGTCGACCTCGTCCTATTTTGTGGCGATGCATACAAGAGCCGCGAACCTTCGCAGACTCATCAGAGGGAGTTCGCCCGCCGTATATGGCGACTGTCATCGAACGGCATTGCGGTCTTGCTCCTCACCGGCAATCACGACCTGCCTAATGCCATTGGCCGCGCCACAACGGTCGAGATTTTTAAGACGTTATCGATACCGAATGTTATCGTCGCTAATACGCTGGGCACACATAAAATCGACACAAGAAATGGCACTATCCAGATAGTTGCGCTGCCATGGGCCAGAAGAAGCGCTTTGCTCAGCCGCGAGTCCACCAAGAACCTTTCTTCCGAAGAGGTGAATGAAAAACTGGAGTCCACGCTTACCGAATTACTGGAACAGGAGATAGCGGGACTCGACCCAAAGCTTCCCGCCATCTTGGCTGCCCATATTACAGTCGCCAATGCCAAATATGGCTCAGAGCGCAGCATGATCATGGGCAATGACTACAGACTTCTGCAAAGCAATGTGGCAAACTCCAAATTCGACTATATCGCATTAGGACACATACATAAAAAGCAGGTGCTGGGCGATAACCCACCGGTAGTTTATTCGGGGAGCCTGCAGCGTATAGACTTCAGCGAGGAAGATGACGAGAAGGGATTCTTTATCGTCGACATCGGCCGCAACAGGAAGACAAACTTCGAGTTTGTACCAGTGAAAGCGCGAAGGTTCGTGACCATCAAGGTGGAAATCAGTGAGCAGGAGGCCGATCCAACCGGCGCAGTACTCAAAGCGATAAGCCGATACGATGTAGCGGACGCTATAGTACGAGTGCAAATATCAATGTCAGAGCGCATAACCAAAGATATCGACAACTCTGCCATTCGCAAAGCACTGCAAGTCGCCTACCAGGTAGCTACCATTTCGCATGATATATCCCGGGAGCGCAGGCCGCGTTTATCAGGGCTGTCACCAGAAGGGCTTCAGCCTCTCGATGCGTTGAAAGCTTATTATGAAGCGAAAAAATCGCCACTGGATGTCGAAGTATTGCTGGAATACGGCAAGCGTATTATCCATGAAAACCAGGATGCAAGCGATATCAACAAGACATAGCAGAGGAGATTATTATGAATGGATATATAGGCTCATGGGCATTTGTAGCTGAGTACTGCGCCTACATTATTATTGCCACCATCGGGGTAATGCAGCTTATTGCCACTCGATGGGGACTGAAAGGCATAGCATTCTTCCATAATAAGAAATGGGGCTATATCTTCGGTATTGTCGCAATATCGGGTGCCTTCATCTGGTTCTTTGGTTTCACCGACCTCAATCTCAAGAATCCAACCTTCGATACCCCTCCCCAGTTGCTATGGCTTGCGGTTAGTGTTACCTGCGCTATTTTATTAACGTTCGGCATATCTTCAATTATTAATAAAGGCATTAATAAAGCTGATCAGGATGAAAGTTCAGCAGCTTTTGGAATCGATCAACTGAAGCACAAGACATACTGGGAGTTAATTGTCCGCCGTTCAAATAGAGGAGAGCCGCGATGATCCATGCTGATCAGACGGTGTTCTTCTGGATAAACGGCCTCGCCGGTCACGTTAACTGGATCGATAACGTTATTCGCATAATTTCCTGCGACTTGTTCCTTCCCGTGGTGACAATCATCGCGTTGATAGCTGTGTGGTTTTCCGGCCGCAATATGGTAGATAGGAGCAGGAATCAGTACGGAGTAATGTGTTCGCTGGCGAGCATGGGAATAGCCAATCTTCTTATATTTATTTTAAACGCTATATTACATGACCGATTGCGGCCATTTGAAGCATTCCCCGACAAGGTGCATCTGATATACTACCCACCCACGGACCCGTCATTCCCCTCTAACGCTGCCGCCGCTTCGTTCGCTTTAGCCGCCGGCATCTGGGTCTACAACCGCAAGCTGGGATATATACTGTCAATTCCCGCTATCATAATCTCATTCGGACGTGTATATATGGGCATTCACTATCCTCTGGATATAGTAGGCGGCTTCGCATTAGCAATCGTCGCCACAGGCATAGTAGCGGCAGTGATGAAATTAGGCAGGCCCATTTTCGACCGCCTGTTGAAGTTGATGCGAAAGGTTTATCTGGCTTAGGATCAAGGTACGCTAAAGCCCTTTTACGATTTTATCGTAATCCGCCACCATGCGGCGCACCACCTCCCCAGCGCTGATAACCTCATGAACCAGTCCGGCGACCTCGCCGCAAGCCGCCTGGCCTTTTACGACATCACCATGCAGCAACGCCGCCTCGGATAGCTTAGAGAACATCTTCACCGAGCGCTCTTCATCAGGGGCGCCGGCAAGCTCCTTCTTGCGCAGATCCCTGGTCAGCTCGTTGAGCAGGCCGCGGAACATCATCAATCCCCTGCCCGTGATGACAGTCGCCGTGTCCCCCGCTTCGACGATCGCCTTCTTGTAATCGGGATGCGCTAGGCACTCCGTCGTCGCCACGAAGCGCGTGCCCATCTGCACGCCCTGCGCCCCCAGCGCCAGCGCGGCTGCCAGCCCGCGCCCGTCGCCGATGCCTCCGGCAGCCACAACAGGTATCTTCACCGCATCCACCACCTGAGGAATAAGGACAAACGTGGTAAGCTCATCAGGGCTGTTTATGCCGCCAGACTCATAGCCTTCTGCGATCACAATATCGACGCCGGCCTTCTCGGCCCCGACAGCATGCTTGACCGTAGCTACAAGATGCAATACCTTTATACCATGCTGGTGAAAATACGGCGTATGAAGTGCCGGGCTCCCGGCCCCTGTTGTTACGATCTTAACCCCCTCACTGATTGCGATATCGATAAGGCTGCAATCATCCTTGATCATATGTATGGGAAAGTTCACCGCAAAAGGCTTGGCCGTCAGGCTCTTGGCCTTGCGTATCTGCTTTCGGATGTTATCGCCAACCTTGCTCCAGTCAGGTTCCCCAGCGTTAGGGCTTATTACACCCAACCCGCCGGCCTCCGACACCGCTGCTGCCAGCTCCGCCCCCGCGATGAGCCCCATTGCCCCCTGGATGATGGGGTACCTGATGCCCAGAATATCGCTCACCTTTGTCTTTTTCACTGATATTTCCTCATTTCTATTTTCATCGTTCGACGGATACGGCTATCGCAAACCCGCGACAACCCTGTCATAGTCCTCGACTATTTTCTTTATTATATCGCCTGCGGACGCGACATTGCGAACCATGCCCGATGCCTCTCCGCAATACAGTTCGCCGTTCTCGACATCACCTTCCAACTGCCCCATGCGCGACCGGCCCATGCCGATGTACGCCAGAAGCTCATCGGCCGTCGTGCCGCGGCGATCCATCTCAGACACCTTACCCGCGAACTTATTCCTCAGCGTACGGGTAGGCGAGAGCGCCCGGCCCGTTATCATAGTGCCGGTATCTGGCGACTCGATGATGCGGCGCTTGAAATCCGGATGGGCATTGCACTCGGTTGTAGCGATGAAACGCGTCCCCATCTGCACGCCCTCGGCCCCCAGCGCCAGCGCAGCCGCGAGCCCCCGCCCATTAGCGATGCCCCCCGCCGCGATGACCGGTATCTCCACCGCATCGGCGATCTGGGGAACCAGCACCATCGTTGTCAGCTCATCTAAACCATTGTGGCCACCGGCCTCGAACCCCTCAGCTATGACAGCATCGACGCCGCTGTCCTCTGCCACCTGCGCCTGACGAACCGAGGACACCACATGAAGCACTTTGATACCGGCATCTTTTAAACGAGTTGTGTAAAGCCTGGGATTCCCCGCAGAGGTAGTAACGACTGGCACACCTTTAACGATTAAGACTTCTATGAGAGCCGCGATTTCAGGCATTAAAACGACTATATTCACAGCGAACGGCTTTGCGGTGAGTTCCCTTGCCAGGCGTATCTGTTTCACTAGATTTAGTTCGACGTTTTCCTCTATCCGCATACCCGCGTTAGGGCTTATCGTGCCCAGACCGCCGGCCTCGGACACGGCGGCGGCCAGCTCGGCGTTGGCGATCCAAGTCATGCCGCCCTGTATTATGGGATACTTTATCCCGAGAAGACCGCAGACCCTTGTTTCTTTCATCATATTTTACCTTTGCTAACCCTCAGCATTCTATTGAGAATCAAAGCACGCTGTCAAGGCATCAGCAAATGAGACGATGATCGAGAGGGTTGGCTATCTCGCATCTTGTCATCCTGAGGAGTCCTTCCTATCATTAGAAGGACGACGAAGGATCTCGTCGAGATTCTTCACCATTCTGGAGAAGGCTTCAGAATGACAGATGCAAGAGGAGGTGTCCTTCCGCGGAAGGACCGGGGTTATAGGGGTGTCCCCTAATTCCTTTAACTTTCCCCCAAGTTTGGGGGATCGAGGGGGTTGGAAAATCCTCTCCGACTCTAAGTTGACTATCAACAATCTGGTGCTGTAGAATGCTATTCGCATATCAAGGAGGGTCGATGAAAAGGAACCTAATGGAAATCCTGGCCTGCCCTCTCTGCAAGGGAGACCTGGAGCTTAAAGTTGTGGAAGAGAACGAGAAGGAAATCATCAAGGGTTCCCTCTTCTGTAAGAAATGCTCTGAAACATACCCCATAGAAGACACCATCCCTAATCTTCTCCCGCCTGAGCTTCGCACCTAGATAATAGGAGGTAGCATTCAGATGTCTCGTATCGTTGGATTACTTATATGCCTTGGAACCATCTTAGCGGGCGCGGCGTTCATCGCCGGCATTGTCCTGCAGTATGATAAAGTGGTCTGGGCGTTGCTGGTACCTGTAGCCCTGGTCGTTTTTGTGGTGTTGTTACTGGGCTTCTGGATCGGCTGGATCATGGCTGTGACCAAGATCGAGTCGCCACCGGAGATCTCCGAGGAAAAAGAAGCTAAGAAGTAGTCTCACTTGCCGGGCTTATAGGTGACCCAGGTATCCGGAGACTCATAAACCTGCACAGTAAATATAGGGAGTTCCCTTTTACGGAGCTCCTCATATATTTTGGCCGCAATGTTCTCAGCCGACGGGTTGACGCTATCGAACGGCGCGACATCATTTAATGAAACATGGTCGAAACGGGATAGAACCTCGCGCAGGTGTTTTTTGACGACTGCGAAGTCACAGGCCAGGCCGATATCGTCCAGCTTGTCGTAGCGAAGATTTGCAACAACCTCGTAGCGATGGCCATGAATATTTTCACACTTGCCGCGGTACCCCCGCAAGGCATGTGCCGCATCGAAGTGTTCACGAACCGATATCTCATACATTATCGATAACCCTCCAGCCTTCGTTTCTTCACCACTCCATCCCTGCCCTCAACCCTTGATGCCAGCTCATCGATCCGCTCGCCGCTCAGCGGATGAACAACCTCCGGCGCTATCTCCGCAAAGGGAACCAGCACGAAAGCCCGCTCCCGCATCCGTGAGTGAGGAATTATCAGCTCCGGCGATTCTATAATTGTATCCCCGTAAAATATTATGTCAATATCAATGATGCGCGGAGAGTTACGCAGGCTCAAATCACGCCCCATGCTGGACTCAATACCTTTAATCAAAGACAGCAACTGCATCGGACCGATATCGGTATTTACACGGCACACCAGGTTAAGGAATCGCGGCTGCTCCCCTACGCCGACAGGCTCGGTGTCATACACCGACGATACGCGGGCGATCTCGAGGCACTCTCCCAACAACCTGAGCGCCTTCTTTAAGTTCGCCCGCCGATCTCCCAAGTTCGAGCCGAGGGATAGATACACCTCCACAGGCTACCGTGTCCCCCTGACGATAGCATCCGTCATCTTAGCCACACGTTTCATCTGCAATACATCGTGAACCCGGATTATATCGGCCCCGTTTGCGATCCCCAGGGCTACAGTAGCAGCCGTGCCTTCCAAGCGTTCATCGGCAGGCAAGTCAAGCACCAGCCCGATCATCGATTTCCGCGACGTGCCCAGCAGGATTGGCCTGCCCAGCGATTTCAGCTCACTTAAACGGCGCAGAACTTCAATGTTCCCCTCAAGCGTCTTGCCAAAACCTATGCCGGGATCGATAATAATATTCCCCCAAGCTACTCCTGCATCCAAGGCCAGATCCATGCCAACCACCAGAGAATCAACCACCGCGGTCATGATATTATCATATTGCATATCCCGCTGATTAGCTGTAATAACGAGCGGAACTCCCCGTTCCGCAGCAACATGAGCCAATTCTGGATCTTGCCTTAAACCCCATACATCGTTTATCATATTAGCACCGGCCTCAAGAGCAAGCCGCGCTACTCCCGACTTGTATGTATCAATAGAAATAGGCACATCGACTTCACTAGAAAGCATTTTAATCACCGGTAATACTCGATTTATTTCCTCCTCTGGTGTAACCGGTCTAGAATCAGGACGCGTAGATTCACCGCCAATATCTATTATATCGGCACCCTCGGCAACAAGGCGTTTCGCCCTTACGAGGGCAGTTTCCATATCTTTGCCCACACCGTCTCCGGAGAATGAATCAGTGGTGATGTTGAGTATGCCCATAATATATGTTTTCCGTCCCCAGCAGAATTCCCTGCCGCCTAGAAATGTATATAGATTTAGGCCTTCATTCATAGTTACAGATTCTAACATAAGCATATCACGATTAAAACCCTTGACAAAATGATTATATTATATTATAATATATTAAGTAATATTAGAGAAAATTAAATAATATATTCGGATGACGAAAATGGAAATGTTAAGAACTCTCCTTTCAGTACCTGGCAACAGAGAGAATATGCTCGAGAAATCGATGCATATGAATGCCGATGCTATTGTCGTAGACTTGGAAGACTCGGTACCTCGTGAAGAAAAAGCCCGTGCCCGTACTATAGTGAAGGAATGGATCCCCAAGTTA
>CAYGXY010000131.1:0-2889 GCA_964354045.1 uncultured Dehalococcoidales bacterium | reverse complement strand
GGTGTTTCTCCTCGGATTTTCTGACCAGGTAATCTGCTTTTCTCTGGTCGGTCACATCAGAGAGAACGCACACAAATCCGCTTGGTCTGCCCGTGTAGTCAGGAATGGTAGAAACACTGACTTCTGCACAGAATGCTGTGCTGTCTTTTGAGATCAGCCGGCATTCGTAATATTTCGAAAACCCTTTTTCCAGCGTCTTTTTTAAATGTGCCCTGCTTTTTTCCAGGTCATTGGGGGTAACATAGTCAAAGAAATTTTTTCCTGCAAGCTCGCCGGTGGTTTTATGCCCCAGCATAGTCGCACCCTGGATATTTCCCAGTTGTATGATCCCATCAAGATCCAGGACAAGGATCCCATTGGGTGAGGTTTCAATGATCGTGCGGTAATGCAGTTCGCTTTCCACAAGCGCGTCATCGGCTTTTTTCAAAGCTGTTACATCAGAAACAACAAACAGGCCATAGATGAATTTCCCTTTTTCATTCATATGGGGAGATGCTGACAGCCGTGTATAGGCTGGAGTATCATCTTTTTTAAGAAACACGAGATCAAAGTACTCGTTGCTCCCGGTTCTTATCCGGGAGAGTTTCTCTTCAAGATAGGCCCGGTCGTTTGCAGCGGTGCACGAAATGATGGGTTTTCCCAGCATCTCATCGCCGGAATAGCCAAGAATTTCACCCATTTTATGGTTTACAAACGTAGTGTTACCGTCGCCGTCAAACGTCCAGATGCCTTCCTCTGCCAGTTCAATCAGGGTCTGGTATTTCCGTTCACTGTCTTCAAACGCATTCCGGACTTCCCGGTGACTTTTAATCTCCTTTTTCAAGGTTGTTGAAGTCTGCGTTAATTCTTTGGTGCGATCCAAAACAGTCTTTTCGAGATCCCGCTGGTATTGTTTTATCTCAGTGATGTCATCCAGGATAATCAGGATGCCCCGTTTCCCGTTTTCCAGGATGCTGGGAACAAACTTTGCCCGGAAATACCAGATTTTCCCTTCATTGTTCACCTCGATCTCTTTTAAGATGTCTTTACCCTGCGTACATTCTTTGAGAGTGCTGTCAATGTCAGGAAGAGATAAGAGCAGCAAACCTGCTGTGTCAACGGATTTTCCTATCACGTCTTCGGATGTCTTTTTTTCAAAATTCAGCACCTTTTCATTGACATACGTAACGACAAAATCCTCATCGAGTACAAAGAGATAATCCGAGGAGAGGGAAAGAATCGAGGATATCGGGATTCTTTTTGTAAGGGTGTATATTTTTGCTGATCCGATGACCTTGAGCTCGACAGCTCCGGAAATGCACAGGACATCAAGATATTTTGCCACGGAATTGCGGTTGATATCAATAGCGTGGGAGATTTCAGTGACGGTATATCCCTTAGCGCTCCCTTTTAAGAAATTTTTAATCCGGGCGAGTTCCCGGTCATAGGGGTGGGTTTTTATCTGCGTGAGCTCCCCATTGATTCCTTCCATAGAACACCCTTACCGTTATCTAGTGTATATTTTTATTAACTTATATAAATATTAGTAGGGTTGCAAGGCATGTATTTTTTTTCGTAGATTTACGCTTTTTAAAGATTTTTGTGGGATTTTTAGAAAATAACGGGAAAAAGTGTTTTTACATTTATGACAATTTTTCCGTGGAGTTTTCTCTTCCCGACCTAATCTGGGAAAAGATCACATCGTAAGACATATAGTATAATTCTATTATTTATTTGATAGTACACTGGATAAGGATTCTTCAAAGCTTTTTTTTTGGACTGGTCCAGAGCCGGAAATTGCAGGTTTTTTACCGGGTGAACAATTTCACATATATCCTGTGCGGCATATACCACCGGATCCATGTTGACCCTTCCCAGTACGTCCGGATCAGTAATGCGACAAGTAAGAACACCACGCCGACAATCACTACATCCGAATTAGCAATCCCAAAGAAATTCCTGAAATATTTTTCTTCGGATAGTATATTCGGCAGGAGACCTATTCCCAGGTCTTCGGATGAAAACGGCCAGAGGAACGGGTACCCCGCTTTGTAGACCAATGCATCTTCAACCAGGTGAGCGCCGAACCCGATGACGGCAAAAAAGAACGCATCAAAAAATCGTATCCCGAACGGGTGTAGCAAAAACGCCACCAGTATGCCAAAAATAACCATGATGGCGATATTATGAAAGACTCCATGAGTAATCCTGTGGCCCTCGAACAGCAGGGTAAATCCGGACCTTGTCAGGACACTATTCGCGATCAAATCAATATCCGGAATCCACGCACACAGAATGATGATCCATGAAGAATCCCTACCGGTAAACCGGTAAAAAAGCATGCCGACGAGGATTGCAAGTGCTGCGGAGTAGATAATGTGTTCAGCGAGCATGATGAATGTGAGTTTTCAGGTACTAAAATACGTTTTTAAGGTTTTTATGCATATTTATGTACTTTCCAAACAGGAACATCTCTCCCCTCGTTGCAGGCAGATCGTGTGGCGTTTCCTATCTCGTTTTCCCGTGATCCAAATTCGACCAGGAGATCCATATCGCTCTGGTTATCGTCTTCGCCTCTCGCAACTGAGCCAAAAATACCGTTCTTCCGTACATTATAACGGGTAGCAAGATCTCCTTTAAAGCTTTTCAACCGTGTCATTACTTCGTTGCGGGTTGTCATAGGTTCCTATCAGACGGTAGACTAAAGACTGGGATAATCATTTCGTCGATGCCAAAAAAAAACCAACAACAAGCCGGAAGAGGAGGACAGTGTATGCAGAAAATCAAAATGACATCTTTGTCCCATCCCGTTACGATGCACAAGCGAATGCTACCACTACACACATAACCGCCAACTTACAATGAACATGCTATCTCTGTCAGAAAGGATTGAAAAGATAACTCTCCAGT
>CAYGXY010000130.1:0-2989 GCA_964354045.1 uncultured Dehalococcoidales bacterium | reverse complement strand
CTGGATAAAGCTGGTGTGAAAATAAGGCTTTCGACCGTGGCAACCGCGGCTGAGATCGAGAAACTCAAACCGGATGCGGTGATCATCGCCACCGGCAGCACGCCGCTGGTTCCCCAGATACCAGGAGTCGATGGTAAGAATGTGGTCAGCGCCCGCGATGTCCTCACGTTCAAAACGATCACCGGGAAAAAGGTGCTGATCGCCGGCGGCGGCATGGTGGGCTGCGAGACAGCCGACCTGCTGGCCTCCTATGGAAGAAAGGTCACCGTAGTAGAGATGCTGCCTGAAATTGCCAGCGACATGGTCCCGGGACCTAAATATCACCTCCTGAAGCGGCTCGATGAACAGAAGGTTAAAATCATTACATCGTGCAGCATCGAGAGGATCACCGCCGATGGAGCTGTAGTCAAACGCGACGGCGTCGAAGAAACGATATCCGGCATGGATACCATCGTGCTGGCGCTTGGAGTTGTTGCCGATAACGCGCTGGCGAAGCAGATCGAGGGAAAGATAAAAGAGATATACGTAATAGGCGACGCCGAAAAACCGGGCGACGCAACGGAGGCTATCGCCGCCGGAGCCAAGACAGGCAGGAGCATTTAGGGTAATGAAGGCTCAGAAGTACGCCACACCGGTGATGGTCATCGCGGCCATTGTGATCTCACTGGCCATGCTGTTCATCCCTACATCGCACGGACAGAACGAGGCCGGCGATGACAGGCTGGATGTGGTGGTCACAATTATCCCCTTCGCCGATTTCGTGCGGCAGATAGGCGGCGACATGGTGAACGTCGGTGTCATGGTTCCGCCAGGCGCCAGTCCGCACTCATATGAGCCGACTCCGAGCCAGATGGTATCGCTCAGCAATACCGAGGTTTATGTACAGGTAGGCTCAGGCATCGAATTCGAGGTCATCTGGATGGAGAAGCTCATTGAGCAGAACCCGGAAATGGCTGTAATAAACGGTTCCGCAGGCATCGACCTGATAGTCAGCAGCGACCCCGACGAGCCCGGGATGGACCCTCACGTATGGACATCGCCGATAAATACAAAGACTATCGTGCATAATATCCTCAATGGCCTGATCGACATAGATCCCGACAACGAAGGCTTTTACCGCTCGAACGCGGAGAGTTACCTGGAACAGCTCGACGAGCTTGATGTGTATATCCACGGCAAGCTTGATGGCTATAGCAACAGATACTTCCTTATCTATCACCCCTCATTCGGATACTTCTCCAGCAAATACGGATTGGAACAGATCGCTATAGAAAACGAGGGCAAGGAGCCCACGCCTCAGGTGCTACAGAACTGCATCGACCTTGCCGAGCAGTATGACCTTAACTACGTTTTTATCGAGCCGCAGTTTGTGCTGCAGTACGCTCAGACCATAGCCAACGCCACCGGCGGTGAGACGGTTACGGTGGACGCACTGTCAGAGCACTATATCACCAGTATGCGCAGTGTTGCCGATGCGCTGGCGCTGGAGTTTGAATAATCAGGAATGGCTATGTCAGGAATTATTAAGGAAATTAATGAAGCCGGAGGTCAGCTGGCATGACAGATGAAGTCGTTAGGCTAGAGGATGTCTGGCTGTACTACGACGGCATGCCTGCGCTGGAGGGGATCAATCTCTCCTTGTATAAGGATGATTTCCTCGGCATCATAGGGCCCAACGGAGGCGGCAAGACCACGCTGCTGCGTTTGCTCCTGGGGCTGGCAAAGCCCAGCCGCGGCCGCATCACCATACTCGGAGAGCCGCCGAACAAGGGCCGTAAGCACATGGGCTACCTGCCGCAGCGCAGCCTGTTTGACAGCGACTTTCCGGCAAGCGTGATGGAGGTCGTGCTGCTGGGACGGCTGGGGCACACCGCCATGTTCCGCCGCTACAACAGCGCCGACCGGGAAGCCGCCGTGGAAGCCCTCAAGAGGGTGGGCATGCTGGAGCACAGGGACCAGCAGATCGGAAAGCTCTCGGGCGGGCAGCAGCAGAGGGTCTTCGTGGCCCGCGCGCTCGCAAGCGACCCCCAGATACTGCTCCTGGACGAGCCCATGTCCAATGTTGACACGCCAATGCAGGCCGGTTTCTACGAGCTGCTGGATAGCCTGAAACGAAAGATGACCATAGTAATGGTATCCCATGACATAGGCGTTGTCTCGGCATATGTTGATAAGATCGCCTGCCTCAACCGCAGGCTTTACTACCACGGCACCAAGGACCTGACCAAGCACGACCTTGAGGAGGCATACCAGTGCCCGGTTGACCTTATAGCGCACGGCATGCCGCACCGGGTCTTCGAGGAGCACAGCGACAAATGATCGAAGCCCTGATGCAATACGAATTCATGCGCAACGCGCTCTGGGCCGGGCTGCTGGCCGCGGTGGCCTGCGGCATCATCGGCACATACGTTGTTGTAAAGCGGATGACCTTCATCAGCGGCGGCGTATCACACGCCTCATTCGGCGGCATCGGCCTCGGATACTATCTCTCCCATTACATCTCATGGATGACCCCGGTCATCGGCGCGCTGATATTCACCTTAGCCTCAGCCCTCGGCATCGGTATGGTGGTCAAACGTTCCAAGGTCACGGAGGACACCGCCATCGGCATCATGTGGTCGCTGGGAATGGCTATAGGAATAATATTTATCGGCATCACGCCGGGCTATATCATCTCCGATCTTTTCGGCTACCTGTTCGGCAACATCCTCATCGTGCCGACATCCGACATAATCATGATGATCGTACTCGATGCGATTATCATCGGCGTGGTAGTACTGCTGTACAAGGAGTTCTTCGCCCTGTCATTCGACCAGGAGTTCAGCACAGCCGCAGGAATACCAACCGAGCGTCTATACCTAATACTGTTGGGACTTATCGCGCTCACGGTGGTGCTGCTGATACGCGTAGTAGGGATAATCCTGGTGATCGCACTGCTGACGATACCGTCCGCCACCGCCCGCCAGTATACGCACAGCATGAAGAATAT
>CAYGXY010000129.1:0-3291 GCA_964354045.1 uncultured Dehalococcoidales bacterium | reverse complement strand
CAGCCGCGATGCGCGAGCAAAGGGCCAGGTACCGTGCGTCTCGCTTCTCCAGCTCTTTGCCGACCGCGGTCACGGCCATCACCGGTATGCCGTACTTCTCGCCTTCATCGACCAACTTTGCGAGGTTCAACAGCGATTGTTTCTCATAATCGGTGCCGACAAAGATGGAAATGCCCAGCGCCGATACATTCAGACGGATAGCATCCTCTATCGATGTTGTGAGCCCCTCATCGGCCAGGTCAGGCCCGATGACGCTGGCGCCGCCAGAGACACGAAGGATGATCGGTTTCGAGCCCTTCGGATCGATGGCCTGGCGCAGGACGCCCCTGGTGACAAACACCGCATCACAATAAGGGAGCAGCGGCTTCAAGGTCTCGCCGGGCTTCTCCAGCTTACTCGTAGGCCCCTGGAAATACCCGTGATCGATTGGCATAATCAAGCAACGTCCGTTGCGCTGCACGACTTGTGATATCCTGTTCTTCAATCCCCAATCCATAGTCGCATCCCTTCCCTAATTAAACAGTAATTAGTTATCTATTGTTTCAGTAGTTTATTAGTTAGATATACCGTTCGTCAAGTTCTCACCACTTAAAGTGGGCAAGATAGCTTCATGAAGAGGGACCCGACCTTCTCCAGCTGTGGCGCGCATACCCTCACCCTGGCCCTCTCCCTGCGGAGGGAGAGGGGAATTAAACAAAGGAACACCCCCTGACCCCCTCTTCTAAAAAGAGGGGGAAGTGGCACACCCCAGGGAGCATTCGAGCTATGTCTACAGTCCTCTGCCTCTGTATCAGCAGAGGTTAGCTATTCACAGAGGTGCAGGAGAATCATCTCCTGCCAGGGGTTTGGGGGTGTCCCCCAGATTGTTAAAAGTCCCCCAACGTATGGGGGACTGACAGGGGGTTCGGATGTTGTTTCCCCCTTTCAAGGGGGATATCAGGGGGTTAACATATCACTGGTAAAATTCAAAAGGCACCTCACCGCGACTACGGAAAGGTGCCTTTGCTTTTCAAAGATTTCAGGTTAAACCACTAATCCGAGGAAGGTAACGGGCGGGCTTCCTGCATATCCATATTCTTGCCGCAACACGAAATTACGCCGTCGCTGGCCTTTACACACAGTACCTCGGTATTACATACACTGCATTTGAACCGTTTGCCTAGCTGATTAGCCACAGAACATTCTCCTTTTTGCTTACTTCTTTTTCATTTCCTGCCCGCAGCAGCTTATGGCTCCCTGCCCCGCCTTGGTAACCATAAACTCGGCGCCGCATTTTGCACATACATATCGCTTGCCTACTTCATTTGCCACTTACACCCTCCGATTGCATTAGATACAAATGTAACACTATTATAGCCCTCATAAAAAGGCGGGTCAACACCTGCAAATACACACATGATCGCAGTAAATATCTCTAAACGGGGGAAAGCATCAGTCCGCATAGGAGTAGCCGCGGACAAGATGCCAATCGCTCAGCGGCCAATAAAGCAGCCATACCCTGCCAATAATATTATCCTCAGGCAGCGGCCCCCAGCTGCGGGAGTCACTGCTGGCCTGACGATTGTCGCCCATAACGAAATAATAACCTTCAGGCACCGCTGTCCTGGATAAAGGACTGGTAGTTCCTGTTATATATGGCTCATCCAATGGCGAACCATCAATATATACCACACCGTCCTGGATCTCGATCTGCTCACCGGGAAGGCCGATCACCCTTTTTACCAGCGTGCGCTGCGGATCGTCCGGACGCGTAAAAATGATAACGTCGCCCCTTTGCGGCTCGCCGAACCAGTACGCGGCTTTAACTACTATCAGGCGCTGCCCATCATGAAGGTTAGCCTCCATGGACGAGCCTTCAACCACGCGGCTCTCGATAATAGCCTGCACCCCGAAAAATATGAGCAGGGCCACTACCAGGGTCATCAATATCTGTAGAATCGTTGATTTCTTCACACCTATATTATACAACGAAACCGCAAACTTATTGTCAGCAAGCGCATTAACTAAGTAGTAAAGTCAGCCGCTAAATCTAACAAAAAGCTGATAAATTAACCATATAGACCTAAATCATGGGAGGTGATAGAATCTGTTTGCAACCTTCGCTGGGAGAAAAAAGATGTCAGGTCATTCCAAATGGTCAACTATTAAACGCCAGAAGGGCGTGGCCGACGCAAAACGCGGGACCCTTTTCACTAAGATGAGCAAGGAAATCGAGGCCGCGGCGCGCAGCGGAGACCCCGACCCCACTGTGAACTTCAAGCTGAGGCTGTCAATACAGAAGGCACGCGACCATAACATGCCCGTCGAGAACATCGAACGGGCCATTAAAAGGGCTTCAGGCGAATTAGGTGGAATCCGACCGACCGAACATCATTACGAAGGCTACGGGCCGAGCGGCACAGCAATACTGATCGAAGTTCTGACAGATAATAAAAACCGTACTACTGCAGAAGTAAGAAATGTATTCTCACGTGGTGGCGGCAACCTCGGCGAGAACGGATGCGTTAGATGGATCTTCCAGCCCAAGGGAGTAATTACAGTTGAAGCATCAGGCAACGCAGATGACCTGGCGCTTTTAGCTATCGACGCCGGCGCAGAAGATGTAAAACAGGAGGAAGCGACTCTGGAAATTCAAACTGCACCGGAGGAATTAGAGGCCGTGAGGAAAAAACTGGAGGCACAGAAGATTAAAATCACCTCCGCCGAATTGACGAGGATCCCACAGAATCTGGTGCGGCTTGATAAGAAGGCCGCTATTCAGGCGCTGAAGCTTATGGACAAACTTGAGGAACTTGACGATGTGCAGCGGGTATATACCAACGCCGACTTCCCTGATGACGCCATCGCAGAATACAGCAGTCAGTGATAATATATTTAAGAAACCTCTTAAAAAGAGGCGCAGGATTCCTCCTGCCGGGGGCGCGGGGGTGTCCCCCGGCTCCCCCTTCTCCCCCCAAGACTGGGGGTTAGGGGGTTGATAAGGCTAAATCAGAGCTTAATTAACCAAACGCCGATAACAACAGTAATACACGCGAAATAGAAGGATACACACTTGCAGCCATGCGCATTATAGGTATCGACCCCGGAACCCTCACGCTCGGATACGGAATAATAGACGAAGTATCCGGCGAGATAAAGCATGTGGCATACGGAGCAATTACCGCGCCGTCATCCATGCAGATGCCCGACCGCCTCTACAAAATATACGGTGAGCTGCGCGCGGTCATCAAAAAATACAAGCCCGACGAGGCCGCCGTCGAAGAGCCGTTCGTCGCCAAGAACGCCCGCTCG
>CAYGXY010000128.1:0-3857 GCA_964354045.1 uncultured Dehalococcoidales bacterium | reverse complement strand
GGTGCCATTGCCACCGGTGCGGCTGCCCGCCTGGGCCAACAGCCTGACGCACCGCCTGGCACAACAGATGCTGTGGCAGAATTACCGGTCTGCCGATAACCAGGCCCGCCGCCAGGTCTTACACATGGCGCCGGCACCCTTCTGGGGACCGTTCGCCTCTCTGCTGCAGAAAAAACAGACCATCTTATACGGCTACAGCCCGCAGGTGCTGCCGCCTCCCCGGGATTGGGATGATTTCATCCATGTCACCGGATACTGGTTTTTGGAACCGCCAGCCGGCTGGGAACCGCCCACTGACCTGCTGAATTTCCTGCAGGCCGGCCCGCCGCCCGTCTATATTGGCTTTGGCAGCATGGGCAGCAGCAAACCGGAAGAAACAACCGAACTGATCGTGCAGGCCCTGGCGCGTACCGGCCAGCGCGGGGTAATATCTTCGGGCTGGGGCGGTTTGAAGAAGGAAGATTTGCCGGAAACCGTCTTCATGATTGGCTCAATACCATTTAGCTGGCTGTTTCCTCAAATGGCCGCGGTCGTGCATCATGGCGGCGCAGGTACCACGTCTATGGGTCTATGGGCAGGCATCCCGTCAATTGTCACACCTTTCATGGGCGATCAACCGTTTTGGGGGCAACGGGTCTATGAGTTGGGAGTTGGCCCAAGACCCATTCCTCGCCAGCGTCTAACGGTCGATCGTCTGGCTGAATCTATTCGTTGCGCTGTGTCCGACATGGCGATGCAGAAGAGAGCGGCCAGCCTGGGGGAGTGCATTCGAGCCGAGAATGGGACTGCTCGGGCCGTGGCAATCATAGAGCAGAACAGAGGACACAAGTAATCCGCCCAACAACCGCATCCAGCCGACGCTGCTTCGCTGCGCGGCGCGGCGCGGCTGATGCGGAACGTTAGCCCGCCCGTCACAATCATGGCGTTCCAAGTGAAGGAGAGAGATACATGATTCCTTATATCGGCAACGGTGACTACTGCTACGCAAATGCAACTGCTATGCTGTTGATGGCCAACGGCGAGAATGTCGCACCTTCACGCATTGAGGCACTATGCGGCGTTGGTCTCGGCGCTTTTTGGATTGAAGGAGCAGACCTTATCTTCTTCAACAGTTTAGCTACCCCACCTGATAGGGGCATCAGCCAAGCCCTGGAACTGCTCGGATTTCGTTTTGCTGAGAAGTGGAGTCAAGAAGCGACCCCGCCGCCTTTTGAAGCATTGCGCGCCGACTTGGTGCAAAGCCCCGCGATCCTGGGGCCGCTCGATGTGGGCTTCCTCTGCTATGACCCCTTGCATTCCAAGTTCGGCGGCGTAGACCACTATGTGTTAGCCTACGGCATGGACGATCACGAGATCTACCTGCACGACCACGCCGGTTTTCCCCATGTTGCGCTTTCGCTTGAACATCTGGAACTCGCATGGAAAGCCGAGCACATCGACTATCGCCGCGGCTTCTATCGTCATTGGACAGCCTTGCAACGCTGTGAACAGCCGACGGAAGAAGAGATTTACAACCGCGCTCTACAATCTTACAAAGCTGGTTACCAGACGAGTGAGCACATTGCCGCCCATGAGCCCTGGGCCAAGAACTGGGCCGTTGGCCGCGATGCGATACTGATGTGCGTCAATCATGTGCGACATGGCGACGTTGCGCCCCAGTTGAAGGCGCATCTTGCCGACTTCATGCTCAAACTCAGCGCGCGACGGGCGCTCGACTTTGCTTCGTTCTTTAGCCCGCGCGCGCCTGCATTGGCCGCATTGAAATGCAAGCAAGCCGAGCTGTTTGGCAAGAGCCACACGCTGGCCGTTCGGGAGAGTTGGGCTTCCCTTGCTGATACGCTGCAAGGGTTGGCGCATATTGAAGAGGAATTTCGCACCGCGTTACTGAACCATTAGGCGGGCTAACACCGTGTTCAGCCGACTCGCCTCTGCTTCGCTCCGGCGAGCGGCTGAACACAACCGTTGGGCGCAGCAATACCGCCCCATAAGTATGGCGACCGAGGATCAGTGATAACGGAAGAGGTCAACTGTCAATGCCGGGATACTTTTCCTCAGAATTGCCAACTTAAAACTCCCCAGCTCAAACGTTCGGTTGCTGGGTTAGTCCTCCTTCTGCAGCTCGGCCAGCTCGGTGAAGACACCGGCCTTGCGTTTCTCCCGCAGCCGGTAGCTCTGGCCGCGGATGTTGATCGTCGTCGAGAAGTGCAGCAGGCGGTCCAGGATGGCTGCCGCCAGAACCTGGTCGGCGAAGATGTCACCCCAGTCACCGTAGGACTTGTTCGAAGTCAGGATGATCGAGCCGCGGCCATAACGGCGACTGACCAGTTGGAACAGGAATTGGGCGGTCATCCGGTCGAGAGGGAAGTAGCCCATCTCGTCCAGGATGAGCAGCTTGGGGCGGCACAGGGTGTGCAACCGGTGGTCAAGGCGGTCTTCCTTGGCATCGCGGTGGAGCTGGTCGAGCAGGTCGATCATGGTGGTGAAGTAGACGCTGGTGGCGTGCTGGATGGCCACCATGCCCAGGGCGATGGCCAGGTGGGTCTTGCCGACGCCGGGCGGCCCCAGGAAGAGGACGTTCTCGCCGTTGGCGATGAAGCTGAGGGTAGCCAGCTCGCGGACCTGTCTCTCGCTGATCGCAGGCTGGAAGGAGAAGTCGAATTGGTCCAGGGTCTTGGCGAAAGGGAAGTGAGCCAGCTTGGTCTTCATGGCTACATCCCGCTCGTAGCGGGCCGAGACCTCGGCATCGAGAAGTTGGTCCAGGAACTCGAGGTAAGTCCAGTCGTGCTTGGCTGCCTCTTGGGCGACGGTATCCAGGCACTCGGCGATCTGCGGCAGCTTGAGCCGAGCCAGGTGGGATTGCACCCGGGGGTAGGCCATATCGCTCATGAGGCCACCTCCAGGATCTGGTCATACCAGGCCAGAGGCCGGGTCTCGACCTCAGGTGCAGCAGGCAGGAAGGGTTCGCTCTGTGGAGCGGGCACCTGGATCGCGCCCCGCCGTCGGGCGGGCCGTGATCCGCAGCGGAGATGGGCGTAATGGGTCGACACAGCCACACGCAGGTTATGGCCCTCTGCCAGGCGATGGCGGGCGATTTCTTCGTCCTCCACATCAAGGACAATGAGATGGCCGTCTTCGGTCTCCTTCACTTGCAGGGTCTTCCTGGCGTAGTCGGCAGGCACCGAGTAGTAGTTGCCGTCGTAGCTCACGAAGCAGTCCTTGGTCGAGCGGCGGAAGGCGATCAGGCTGGTGTCGTAGTCGGGCTTGCCATCCAGCGGCAGCAGATGCTCCAGCGGCAGCCGGTCAAACGGCACCTCGCCGGTCGTGCCATGGACGCGCAGGTTGGCGGTCTGATCCAGCCAGTCATGGGCCTGACGATTGAGATCCGCCAGGTCGACGAACTTGAGGCCGGGCCAGAAGTTGCCCCGTACGTAGCGGACGCCCGATTCGACCTTGCCCTTGGTCTGAGCCCGGTACGGCCGGCAGGCGCGCGGACTGAACCCGTAGTAGTCGGCAAAATCCATGTAGCGGACGTTCCAGACAATCCTTCCGTCGGCCTCTCGATCCAGGACAGCCGTCTTCAGATTGTCGTGCAGTACCTGGCGTGGCACACCGCTAAAGTAGCGAAAAGCATGCACATGGCAGCGCAGCCACCACGCCGCATCGGCCGACACCGTGAACTCCAGGTACGACGCTCGCGACCAGCCCAGAGTCATCACGAAGGCATACAGCCTGCGGCGCCGCCCATGGTGCTCGATGTACCCAAAGTGAGCCCAGTCCACCTGTGCTTGCTCCCCCGGCTCGGTCTCAAAACGCACCGTAGCCACCTGCTGCCTGGCTTCCCGGTAGGGATGCACAAA
>CAYGXY010000127.1:0-26667 GCA_964354045.1 uncultured Dehalococcoidales bacterium | reverse complement strand
AGGGCACAACATTCTTTCATCTGCGTCTTCGTTCCCCTGATATGATTATATTCTCCCCGTGAGACAGGGTCAATCCCTGAAGTTATGAAGCTTGAGCCAGTCGAGCGCGTAATTCATTGCTTGTTTTGATATGCGGAGTCTGTGTCCGGCACCTTTGATAATCATGATTTCCTTGGGCTCTCCCGCCCGTTCGTAGAGATTGGATGCGCTGGAGGGGGATACAACGTCGTCCTGATCCCCATGAATAATAAGGATAGGACGGGGCGAGAGCTTATCGATCCATTTGTTTGAATATATCTCATCGAAGCCTTTCATCCATGATTGCAGCGAAGGCGGGAAGTTCGCATCCTTGATGACTCCCATCTTACGATAGTCCTCGATCACGGTTCGAGCCAGATCGCAATTCTTGGCTAGTCTCGATGTGTCCGGGCAAGCGCAAGCGATAACAGATGATATACGCTTGTCTTGTGCAGCCACGTATATCGAGACGGCGGCGCCGGCGCTGAATCCCATTAATGCGACTTTGTTTTGGTCGGCCTCTTTCATTTTGCAGATGTGGTCCAGCACTACCTTGAGGTCGCGTGTCCAGCCACGTATGTCGAAGTTGCCTTCGCTTTCACCGGCTCCCCTGAAGTTGAATATTACCGTTAAGAATCCTTCTTCGGTAAACCGCTCAGCCAGACCGGCGTAGCCGCGGTCGTTCGGGTCCGCTGTACCGCCACGCGGCATGCCGTGGCACAGGCACAGCACCGGGCATGGGGTCTTCTCAGGGATGAATAGCTGTCCTTTCAGCTTGAGATCATCTGATTTGAAGTAAACAATTTCTTTTTTCATCATTAAACTCTTAGCAATACAAAGAATTCCCTGTTCCCCGATCTGCCGTATATCGGGGACGGCGTGAGCCCAATAACCCTATACCCTTTATTAATTGACCATGATATGAACTTTCCCAGCACGCCGGCGTGTACCGCGGGATCTTTCACCAGGCCGCCTTTTTCGACCATGGATTTGCCGGCCTCGAATTGCGGCTTTACCAGACATATTATTTTCCCGCCACGTTTTGTTATATCTGCGACATTCGGCACAATTTTTTCGAGGGATATGAAGGATACGTCAATGGTGGCTATGTCTATTTGTTCTGGTACAGGTAACGGATATCTCGCGTTGGTGCGGTCTATCACTGTGACTCGCGGGTCGGTTCGTAATTTGTAATCGATTTGCCCGTATCCGACATCGATCGCGTATACCTTGCTCGCCCCACGTTGCAGTAGACAATCGGTAAAGCCACCGGTCGAAGCTCCCACATCGGCTGCTATCAGCGCTGTAGCATCGATATTGAACTCGGCCAGCGCATGCGCCAGCTTCATCCCACCCCTTCCGACGAACGGCAGCTTCTCGCGAAGCCGTATGGCGGAGTCTTCCGCAACCTGCGCCGAGGGCTTTATCGCTGCCACGTCATCGACATAGACCTCTCCCGCCATGATCAGTGCCTGGGCTTTCTCACGGCTTTCTGCTAGTCCACGCTCAACTAAAAGGACATCGATACGGTATTTCATCTTTAAAAGAATACGGTTATCGATGGGTATAGTCAATAATTAAACTTGACACAGTGAGTAAATAGTGGTACATTCTTATTTTAGTGCTTTATTTGTAGTGAGATAAAGCTAAAAGCCAAAGGTCGATAAGCCAGCGAGGCCGAGATGGCAGAGCGGCTAAGCTTTGAGGCTTACGGCCTTTAATTATTCACTGGAGGTGTTTGTGCCCACTGTTAATCAGCTGGTACGAAAAGGGCGAGTTAAAAGTAAAAAGAAGCTGAAGACTCCTGCGCTGCATTATACCTATAATTCACTTAAGAGAAGGATGAAATCAGGGGAAGGATCACCGCAGAAACGTGGAGTTTGTACGCAGGTAAAGACTGTAACCCCGAAGAAACCTAATTCGGCTCTTCGCAAGGTTGCAAGAGTTAGACTATCTAATATGATGGAAGTCACTGCATACATCCCTGGTGAAGGGCACAGCTTGCAGGAACACTCGGTAGTTCTCATACGTGGCGGTCGTGTTAAAGACCTGCCTGGTGTAAGATATCACATCGTGCGCGGCGCCCTGGATGCGACCGGAGTAGAGAAACGGCAGCAGGGGCGAAGTAAATATGGTGCAAAGATGACTAAACAGTCTGGTGGAGCGTAGAATGGCTAGAAGATCAAAATCAGTTAAACGGACTGTTCTCCCTGACCCGCGGTATCATAGTGTTACCGTTACTAAGATAGTTACTAGAATAATGAAAAGTGGTAAGAAAACGACTTCAGAGAAAATTGTATATGGGGCTATGAATATCATAGCAGAGCAGGAAAAGGGCGATCCGGTAGCTGTACTGGATCTAGCTCTTAAAAATGCCGTTCCACTTCTGGAAGTAAAGCCCCGTCGAGTTGGTGGCGCAACTTACCAGGTCCCGATTGAGGTCAAACAGGATCGCGGGTTTGCTCTTGCTATAAGGTGGATGCTGAAGGCGGCTCAAGCGCGTTCGGGTAGGTCCATGGCAGAAAAGTTGGCCGCTGAACTCATAGATGCTTCGAAGAAACAGGGCGCTACGATTAAAAAGCGTGAAGATACTCATAAGATGGCTGAGGCTAACAGGGCCTTTGTACACTATCGGTGGTGAGGTTGATGCGCGGTTCAGTTCCTCTTGAAAAGATACGTAATATTGGAATTATTGCCCATATTGATGCTGGTAAGACTACTCTTACTGAGCGGATCCTCTATTATACAGGCTGTACCCATAAACTTGGCGAAGTAGATGATGGTACTACGACCATGGATTGGATGACTCAGGAGAGGGAACGTGGTATCACCATTACAGCAGCTGCTATAACATGCGATTGGTTAGATCACCGTATTAATATAATTGATACTCCAGGACATGTGGATTTCACTGCAGAGGTAGAACGCAGCCTTCGTGTTCTCGATGGTGGTATAGTAGTTTTTGATGCTGTATCGGGTGTAGAACCTCAATCGGAAACGGTATGGAGACAAGCGGATCATTACAATGTCCCCCGTATTTGCTTCATAAATAAAATGGATAGAGTCGGTGCAGATTTTGACAACTCTATAAAGACTATAAGAGACAGGCTGGGGGCAAACGCCCTTCCGATACAAGTACCTATTGGAGAAGAGGGTTCATTCAAGGGTATAATCGACATAATTATTGAAAAGGCGTGGATCCATCCTGGTGATTATACGCAGGAACCGATTCTGCAGGAAATACCTGATGATTGTTTGAAACTATGCGCTCGATATCGTGAGGAATTAATTGAGCAACTCGCTGAGAATGATGAAGAATTCATGAATATTTACATCAACGGCGCAACCTTTGATGTAAATGACATTCTAGGGGCGCTGAGACGGACAACCATAAGTAACAAGATTGTCCCCGTATTATGTGGAAGCGCATTGCGCAGTAAAGGAATACAGCGAATACTGGATGCTGTCGTAGCATATTTACCTTCACCTTTGGATATTCCGCCGGCGGTTGGATTTGATCCTAAGACCAATAAAGAGATTAAACGCTCACCGGCAGAAAGCGATCCATTTTCCGCTTTGGCTTTTAAAATAGTATCAGACCCGTTCTTTGGGAGATTGGTATATATTAGAATTTATTCGGGTAAAGCAATAGTCGGGTCCCATGTTTACAACTCCACGCGGGATTCTAAGGAGAGAATTGGGAAGCTTTTCCAGATGCATGCTAACCGTCGTGAAGAGATAAAGCAAGTTGAAGCTGGAGATATTGCTGCTGCTGTAGGATTAAAGGATACATTCACTGGTGATACGCTATGTAATCCCAATGCTCCTATTGTCCTTGAGACTATTCGATTCCCCGAACCGGTGATATTTGTAACTATAGAGCCGAAATCCAGAGCCGATCAAGAGAGGCTTGATGAATCCCTTGCGAAATTGGTTCAGGAAGATCCTACTTTCGTTACACGCTATGATGAAGAGACAGGACAAACAATCATATCAGGAATGGGTGAGCTTCATCTGGATATTATTATCGATCGTCTAATGCGGGAGTTCCAGGTTGATGCTAATGTAGGAAAGCCAAGAGTCGCTTATAAAGAGACCATATCGGTCCCTGTGAAAGCTGAAGGAAGATTTATTAAACAGTCGGGAGGGAAAGGCCAGTATGGTCATGTGATGGTTGAGCTTCAGCCTGGCGAACGAGGCAGCGGATTTCAGTTTGCTGATAAATTAAAAGGCGGCGCAATTCCTAAACAATTTATACGTCATGTGGAAATTGGCATTAAAGAGGCGATGGAGGGTGGAGCCCTGTTGGGATATCCATTAACCGATATCAAAGCTACTCTATATGATGGTAGTTATCATGAAGTTGATTCATCTGACATAGCATTCAAGATAGCTGGAGCAATAGCATTAAAGGAAGGCGTAAAGAAAGCTAAACCAATAATGCTCGAACCAGTAATGAAGATGGAGATCGTGACATCGGATGAATCTATTGGTGACATATTAGGAGACTTAAACTCCAGGAGAGCTCAGATAGGCAGTATTGATAGCCGTGGCAACTCGCGTAGTATCCGATGCTTAATTCCCTTGTCTGAGACTTTCGGATATGCAACTAACCTTAGGTCTATGAGTCAAGGCAGGGCTACATATACTATGGAATTCTATAGATATGAAGAAATGCCTCTTAATTTAACTGAACAACTTCATTTTAAAGGGGGAGGACCGGTTTTATGCCAAAGCAAAAAATACGTATAAAACTTAAGGCTTTCGATCACAGGATTCTCGATCAATCAGCAGCGCAAATAGTTGAGGCTGCAGAACAGACTGGTGCCAAAGTAGTTGGTCCAGTGCCTTTGCCCACCCATATAAAGAAATTTTGTGTTAACCGTTCCCCAAATGTTGACAAGGATTCTCGTGAGCAGTTTGAGATTCGTACGCATAAGCGTTTAATTGATATCGTGGAACCGTCGTCAAGAACAATCGATACGTTAACCAAGTTGGATTTACCAGCTGGTGTTGATATAGAAATAAAACTTTAAATATTCATTACGTTTATTCAAAATTGGGAATAATATATTAGGAATGTAGCTGTATAAATAATATTTAAGAAGAAGTGTAAGGATATGATAAACGGAATTATCGGACGAAAAAAAGGCATGGCGCAGTTGTTCAATGAGAACAGAAACATAGTTCAGGTAACTGCTATTGAGGCTGGACCTTGCTTTATAACTCAAGTTAAGCGGGCTGAAAAAGAGGGGTATAATGCTGTTCAATTGGGATTTGGTGATACCAAGCGACTTACGCAGCCGGAGAAGGGGCATTTAAAAAAGACCGGAAATCTAAAATATCTCAGGGAGTTTCGCTCGGACGATGTCGCTTCTCTAGAGGTTGGTCAAAAGGTAGACGTGAGTATCTTCAAACCTGGAGATATTGTCGATGTAATCGGAATATCCAAGGGAAAGGGTTTTGCCGGAGGTGTAAAACGGCATCATTTCAGTGGGGGCCCTAAAACTCACGGCCAATCAGATCGTCATCGTGCACCGGGAGCTATAGGCTCTACAACCTTTCCGGGAAGGGTTTGGAAAGGTTTGCGCATGGCAGGCCACATGGGGAATGCGCGTGCTACAGTGCGTGGCCTCAAGGTAGTAGAGGCGAATGCAGAGAAGAATTTATTATTAGTTCGTGGAGCTGTTCCGGGAGCAAAGGATGGTATTCTCCTCGTGAAGAAATCAATTATGGCAGCCGGTGGTGCTGCACCTTCTGCCACTCCTTCTACCGATAAAAATAAGGCAGCAAGTACCAATAAGAATAAGGCAGCAAGTGCTTAAGTTTTCAATTCTCAATGCCTTCAGGAGGAAGGGGATAGCTATTATAGCTATCTTTGGTACTGCGTTAGGCGTTGCGTTGATGACGGTGCTCCTTTCTATTTCTGATGGCATGGATGCTCAGATGAGCTCGACGATGAACGAGGTGGCGGGTTGGATAGCGGTATATCCTGAGTCCGCACCATTAGGGTATATAATGCCGAGCCAGATCGGATTTCCGGAATCCTATGTGGATGAAATCAAGCAGATCGATAATGTGAAGGAAGAAGCCGTGTCTCCTCTGATAATGGCGTTCGTTCCTACGGAGGTTGCCGATTTTGGCGATCCTATGGGATCGTCCTTGAGAGGTGCTGATGAACAGGCGGCTGTGCTACTCGGAGAGAATAATCCTTTTGATCAAAGCAATATAATCACAGGTAGAGCACCAGAGTCAGGGAAGGATGAGGTAATTTTAGGCAATATGCTGGCTATATTCGGCAAGGCGAAGGGCGGAGATTATGCCGAGGTCGGCGGGGAAATAAACTTTCCTGTAGGTAATAGTAGTGTTGCTCTGACTGTGGTCGGCATATTCGAAACGGGGAATCATTTATATGATGGAGTAATATACACTGATATCGATACAGCGCGGAAGCTGATGCCAACACTGGCGGCAGGTGAGGTTAATTACATCCATGTGGAAGCGACTGATATCATATATGTACAAGATGTCGCGGATGAAATAAAGTCGCTTTTTGCGGATCGCGAGGTCCCCGTTACTGCAAAAGTTGCCACTGATATGATGGAAAGCTTTGCCAGCATGATGGATACGTTTCGCAGTTTTCTCTGGATAGTTTCGTTAGTGGCTGCAATAGCCGGAGGATTTTCTATATTCATAGTAATGCTTATATCAGTTATTGAGAGAACCAAGGAATTTGGTATCTTGAAGGCGTCCGGCTGGTCTAATATCAACATAGTTGGTTCAGTGGTCGGACAGTCGGTCACTGTAGGTCTGCTGGGGGCTGCTGTTGGACTTCTCATAGGCTACAGCGCATTGCAGGCCATAAATGGATATTTGAACGTCGACATTGGTATTATTACGTGGCGGTTGGTATTGATTATTGTGAGCTTCGGTGTGGCTATGGGAATCATAGGTGGATTATATCCTGCACTTAGAGCGGCCAGGGTCAGTCCCATTGAGAGCTTGCGGGCTGTATAGGCATTTACTGTGATGAATGAAGGGCAAGCATTAACTGAAAAACGGGATAGCCCTGCGGATGAAGCGCCGCGTAAAAATATTGTTGTTGCAAGTAAGGTTACAAAAGTGTACGGCAGGGGCAGGACCAAAGTAGTTGCACTTAAATCGGTTGACCTTAAGGTGAAGGATGGAGAATTTATAGCGATATTGGGACCGTCGGGAAGCGGAAAGACTACTCTTCTCAATATGCTGGGGGCTTTGGATCGACCGACTAAAGGCAGGGTTGTGATCGGCGGTGTAGAGACAAGTACTATGGCGGAAAGCAAGTTGTATAAAGTGCGTCGTGAGAAGCTGGGCTTCATTTTTCAGACATATTATCTCGTGCCTACTTTAGACGCTTTGCGAAATGTACTTAGTCCGGTATTGCCAATCAGGGGTAATAAGAGGTATCATATGAAGGCTGTGCGTCTTTTAAAGCTAGTTGGCTTGAAAGACCGCCTGCACCACAAGCCTGGTGAGCTTTCCGGGGGAGAACAGCAGAGAGTAGCTATAGCTCGTTCACTGATAATGAATCCGAGCGTGATACTAGCTGATGAGCCAACCGGCAATTTAGACACCAAGACCAGTGCAGAGATTATAGATATTATGTTGCGTTTGAATAAAAAGAATAAGAAGACATTTATTGTCGTGACTCATGACCATAGATTAGCCGAGAAGGCCGAAAGAGTTTTATATCTTTGTGATGGTAGACTGTCTAACGTCTGCCCGGAGGGTTTTTAAGGTGGTACAGGTTCCGGTATATAATTCGTCAGGTAAGGTTGTAGATAACGTTGATCTGAGCGATGAGGTTTTTGGTATTCCTATGAACTCTGCGGTGGTTCACCAGGCGATGCTTAGACAGAATGCCAATGCACGGCAAGGCACAGTAGGTGTTAAGACTCGAGGACAGGTGTCCGGTGGTGGTAAAAAACCATATAAACAAAAAGGAACTGGCCGGGCACGGCGCGGCAGCTCTCGCTCTCCATTAATAAGGGGTGGCGGTGTTGTATTTGGTCCACAGGCTAGGAGCTATCGGCAGGCAATGCCGAAGAAAATGAGAAGACTCGCTATCAGATGTGTTCTATCTGGTAAGGTATCAGATGGCGAGATAAAGATTATAGACAAACTATCGTTCGGTGAACCCAATACAAAAGAAATAGCCCGAATTGTTAAGGCATTAGAGCTAGGTCCTTCGCTTATGATAGTCACTGATGAACCGGACAGCAATATATATAAATCGGCAAGAAATTTAAACGGAGCGGATGTTCTGCCTGCTTATATGCTGAACGTTGGGGACTTACTTACTCATCGTCAGATATTGATTTCATTGCCAGCAATAAAGAAAATAGATGAGATTTGTAAACCATCATCGAAAGAGTTTGCAAAGGTATAGGGATAGATCATGCAAATACTGGAAATACTTAAACGTCCGATCATTAATGAGAAAAGCACTCCATTGCAAGAGAAGTTCAAATATACATTTGAAGTAGATAAAGGCGCTAGTAAACAACAGATAAAAGAAGCTGTGGAAAAAGCGTTTAAAGTTGATGTTGTTAAAGTAAATGTAATCACTATGCCTGCTAAGTGGAGGGGGCCAGGGAGAAGAAGGAGTCAGGTGTCTCCTTGGAAAAAAGCGATTGTTAAAATTAAGCAAGGGCAAAAGATAGAGTACTTTGAGGGAGTATAAGGAGAAAGTAAGTGCCTATTAAAGAATATAAACCGACATCTCCTGGGCGCAGAGGCGGGACAGGCTCTACATTTGAAGAAATAACAAAGTGGAGTCCTGAGAAGTCTTTAGTAAGACCCCTCAAGAGTAAGGCTGGACGGAATAACCAGGGGCGGATAACGGTTCGTCATCGTGGAGGTGGTGCTAAGCGGATGTATCGCGTCATTGACTTTAAACGTGATAAGCGCGATATGCCCGGTGAGGTAATTGCAATCGAATACGATCCGAATCGATCATCCAGAATTGCTCTTATACAATATACTGATGGTGAACGTCGATATATTCTCTCGCCTATAGGATTAAAAGTAGGCGATAAAATCATAGCAGGTGAAAAAGCGGATATTAAAGTAGGGCATTGTATGCCACTCAAATCGATTCCGACAGGCACTTCAATACACAATATAGAGATGTCTATTGGAAAAGGCGGGCAGCTTGTTAGAAGCGCTGGCGCAGTTGCCCAACTCATGGCAAAAGAGGGTGACTATGCTCTAATTCGTATGCCGTCATCGGAATTAAGAAAGATACGTTTGGAATGTTATGCTACAATCGGACAAATAGGTAATGCAGATCATCAGCACATAAAGCTTGGTAAAGCGGGTAGAAAGAGACATATGGGCATCCGCCCTACTGTCCGCGGCTCTGCTATGACTCCCAGGGATCATCCCCACGGTGGTGGTGAAGGCAGATGCCCGATAGGAATGCCTGGGCCGAAGACTCCGTGGGGTAAACCAACTTTAGGATATAGGACGCGCAAAAATAAGCGTACAAATAATATGATTGTAAGACGAAGGGAATAAGAAATAGGAATAGTGTCTGAGGCGCAGAAGAGGTCAAAGAGATGTCCAGATCCATAAAAAAAGGGCCGTATATAGACCATAATTTACAAAAGAAGATAGATGCGTTAAATCTTTCTGGGGAAAAGGCTGTAGTTAAGACGTGGGCCAGGGCATCCACGATAACCCCAGAAATGATCGGCCATACTGTTGCTGTGCATGATGGCAGAAGACATGTGCCAATCTTCATTACTGAGAATATGATCGGGCATAAACTTGGTGAGTTTGCGTTTACCAGGACGTTCAGAGGACACGGTGGTAAAACCGAAAAAGTAACTGTAATTAAAAAGGCGACGCAATAAGTGTTATGGAAGTAAAAGCTATTTCAAAAAATATAGGAACATCACCTCGGAAACTGAGGTTAATGGCAGATTTGGTAAGGGGTAAAAAGGTGGATCAGGCCTTAACCATTTTAAAATTCTTGCCATCGCCATCGGCGCAGTCTGTAGCTAAGGCGGTTAAGTCGGCTGCAGCGAATGCGGAAAATAATTATGAGATGACCCCATCTGATTTAAAGATCACTAAGATTCTAATCGATGAGGGGCGTACTATGAAGCGATTTCGTGCAGGACCTAGAGGTAGGGTCAAACCTATCTTAAAACGTTCTAGCCATATAACTGTCATAGTTAAAGAGGAGGAATGATTGGGCCAGAAGGTGCATCCAATAGGCTTTAGGTTAGGCATAACAAAAGACTGGCAGTCAAGATGGTATGCTGATAAGCATTATACTGAACTGCTTCAAGAAGACCTGCGTATTAGGAATGTTATTTCATCTAAATATAAAGATGATGACATTGCCCGGGTTGAGATAGAACGCGCATCCAATCAAGTGACAGTTACTGTTCACACATCTAGACCTGGCATCGTCATCGGTCGAGGCGGCCAGCGCGTTGATGAAACAAGGTCATTATTGGAGCAGATCGCTGGTAAGCGTGTTAGGCTTAATATACAGGAAGTGTCCCAGCCGGAGCTGGATGCATGCCTTGTGGCTAGGAGTATAGCGCAACAAATGGAACGCCGTATTTCTCACAGGAGAGCGATGAAGCAAGCTATATTCCGAGCAATGGAAAGAGGGGCACAGGGAATAAAGATAATTTGTGCTGGAAGAGTCGGAAGTTCTGAATATGCAAGAACAGAAAAGCTTCATGAAGGAAGAGTCCCGCTTCATACCTTGCGTGCTGATATAGATTATGCCACTGCAACAGCACATACAACTTTAGGAACAATCGGGGTTAAAGTTTACATTTATAAAGGTGATATCATTCCAGAATATGAAAAATTTAATGCAGATGCTGCTGTAACCGTGAGTAATAAAGAAAAACCAGAAAAAAAAGCTGAAGGGGCTATAGTTAGCACAAAAACTATTGAATCAGTTGAAGCAACAGGTAAACCTGAAGAATTAGTAATCTCAGAAGAACATGAAGGTTCAAAAGATGGTGTGGCTGTTGAGGGAAAAGGTAAACCAGAAGTAGCGGTATCGGCATCAAAAAGTCGTTCTAAAGTAAGAACAAGAGCGAAGTCTGTAAGTACTACACCTGAGCCAAAGGTAGAGAAAGAAGAGAAACCTAAAACCAGAGGTAAAGCTAAAGATAAATCAAAGGCGAGTCTTGGTGAATCCTCGAATATTGGTGACACTGCAGTGATATCTGAAAAAGAGCAAAAAGAAAGTAAACCAAAATCCAAAGCCAAACTTAAGGCCGGTGAGGAAAAGGAATCTGGTGGGGATTAATTAGAAGGGGCATATAATCGGTTATCCGCTGAGCGAGGAAAAACATAATGTTACAGCCTAAACGAGTTAAACATAGGAAGCAGAGTCGCGGGAGAAGGAAAGGCCAGGCTAATGCTGGCAATACTATAGCCTTTGGTGAATACGGGCTTCAAGCTCAAGGTGCTTGTTGGCTTACATCGCGGCAGATAGAGGCAGCAAGACGTGCGATAATTCGTTATGTGCGAAGAGGCGGCAAATTGTGGATTCGTGTATTCCCAGATAAGCCTGTTACAAAAAAACCGGCGGAAACCAGACAGGGAAGCGGAAAAGCCGCTGTTGATCATTGGGTCTGTGTGACCAAACCAGGAAGGATGTTATTTGAAATCGCTGGTGTCAAAGAGGAATCAGCTAGAGAAGCAATGCGATTAGCATCTCATAAATTGCCTATACCAACAAGATTTGTGCACAGAGACGCAGATATCGTGGGATAGAGGGAGCTTAGGTTGAAAGTCACGGAAATTCGCACTTTAAATACTGATGAACTCAAGAAAAAACTTGATGAATCATATCGAGAGCTGTTCAATTTGAGATTTCGTCTTGCTACTAAGCAGCTTGGCAATTATCATGAAATCCGAAATGTCAGGAAAAAGGTAGCTAAAATAAAGACGGTAATGAGGGAGCGGGAATTACAGTAGAGGAGTAATTGTACATTGGTTACAGAGACCAGAAATAGCAAGAAGAAGAAAATAGGGCGTGTCGTAAGTAATAAGATGGTAAAGACCGTTGTTGTTATGGTTGAGTACTATATACCTCATCGTCTTTACAATAAACGTGTAAGACATTTAAGTAAATTCAAAGCTCACGATGAACAAAATGCCTGTAAAATAGGCGATGTAGTTTTGATAGAAGAAACAAGGCCTCTTTCGAAAGAGAAGCGTTGGAAAGTAGCCGAGATATTATCTAAGGGTGATTCACAATGATTATGCCTCAAACCAGGTTAAAAGTTGCAGATAACACAGGTGCTAAAAGTATCATGTGTATACACGTACCTGGTGGAACTCGCAAAAGGTATGCTCGTGTGGGCGATATAATTGTTGCTGCCGTTAAAGATGCACAAACGGGAGGCACTGTCAAAAAACACGAGGTAGTGCGAGCAGTTGTTGTGCGAACGGCAACGCAATACAGGCGTCCAGATGGTTCGTATATCAGATTCGATGATAACGCTGCTGTGATACTTGATGAAAAAAATAACCCGAAGGGCACTCGTATTTTCGGTCCGGTAGCACATGAGTTGAGACAGAAGAATTTTATGAAGATTTTATCACTGGCACCAGAGGTTCTTTAATATGAAAATTAAAAAAGAGGATACGGTTCTGGTAATAGTTGGAAAAGATAAAGGCAAAAAGGGGAAAGTACGTCAGATCATGCCTAAAGATAATGTGTTGATTATTGAGGGTGTGAATATTATTAAACGTCATATGAAGCCAAGGGGACAGGCCAGACAGGCCGGTATTATTGAACGTGAGGCCCCGTTGCAAATTTCTAATGTTATGCTGTTATGTCCGAAATGCAATAAACCAGTCCGTATTCAATCAAAAATACTCGAGGATGGTAAGCGGGTTAGAGTATGTGGGAAATGTGACGAGGTGATTAACTAATGTCTCGTTTGAAAGAAAAATACCAACAGGATATATTGCCTGCTCTGATGAAAGAATTTAAATACACCAGTGTAATGCAGGCGCCGAGAGTAGTAAAAGTGGTAATAAATGTTGGGCTTGGGGAAGCTATACAGCATGCTCAAGCCTTGGATGCTGCCCAACAAGATATTGCGGCAATTTCCGGACAACATCCTGTTACAACAAAGGCTCGAAAATCCATTGCCAATTTTAAATTGCGTCAGGGTATGCCCATCGGGATAATGGTCACTTTACGCGGGAAACGAATGTATGAATTCCTCGATAAGCTTATTAGTGTCGCTTTGCCTCGCATACGTGACTTCCAAGGATTAAATCGTAACGCTTTTGATGGTATGGGAAATTATACTCTTGGACTAAAGGATCAGACGATATTTCCTGAAATTTTATACGATAAGGTTGATAAGGTAAGGGGATTGGAGATCTGTATTGTTACAACTGCACGTAACAATGCGGAGGGTCTCAGGCTTTTCGAACTTATGGGAATGCCGTTCTCCCGGTGATATATGTAGTGAAAGAGGCGTGTTTATAAGATATGGCTAAGATATCAAGGATTGTTAAAGCGCGTAGGACGCCAAAATTTCAGGTGAGACAGAAGAATCGATGCCAATTGTGTGGTCGGTCGAGAGGATATATACGTATGTTTGGGCTGTGCCGTATATGTTTTCGTACGCTGGCGCTTGAAGGAAAGATTCCTGGCGTTAGGAAATCCAGTTGGTGATATTCTTTTCTTATATAAAATAAATTCTTTTTGTAAAGGTTGAGTATGGTTACAGATCCGATTGCTGATATGTTAACAAGGGTTAGAAATGCTACGATGGCTAGGCATGATTCCGTACTTGTGCCATCATCGAAGATAAAGCTTGCTGTTGCAAAAATATTACGTGATGAAGGCTTTATAAAAGAATATGAAGTAGTCAAAGGTAAGCAACAGAGGGTGATTAAAATATATCTGAAGTATACAGATAAAAAAGAGCCTATTATTGAAGGATTGCAAAGGGTCTCTAAACCTGGCCTGAGAGTATATGTTTCTAAATCTGAAATACCGCGTGTTTACGGTGGATTAGGGATAGCGATTCTGTCTACACCAAAGGGAATTATTTCAGGTAAGAAGGCATGGCAAGAGGGTGTAGGAGGGGAACTTATTTGCTTTGTATGGTAATGGAGGAAGAGAATGTCTCGCATCGGTAAGATGCCAATTCCTGTACCAAAAGGTGTTGAAGTAAAAATCAGTGGCAGTGAAGTGCGGGTTAAAGGACCGAAAGGTGAATTAACGCGCTCATTTAACCCTGCTATTTCAATTGCTATGGACAAAGGTGTACTTGAAGTATCAAGGTCATCAGATGAGAAACAAGTGCGATCATTGCATGGTCTGACAAGAAGTCTGTTGGCTAATATGGTTGTTGGGGTGAGTGAAGGATATCATAAAGATCTGGAGATCGTCGGTGTGGGGTATCGGGCACAGGCCGCTGCAGGTGGAAAGGTTACATTGCAGTTGGGATTTTCTCATGTGAAAGAGATTAATCCACCGGCGGGAGTGTCTGTTGTCGTTAAAGAGCCACAGCGTCTGGTTGTGCAAGGAATTGATAAGGAACAGGTGGGCGATGTGGCGGCAAAGATTCGTGCGATGAGACCGCCGGATCACTATAAGGGCAAGGGTGTCAGATATTCAAATGAAAAGGTACGTATAAAACCTGGAAAAGCAGGTAAAGCTGGAGCCAAACGGTAATGGGTATATATAACACAAAAAAATCACGTGAAATAAGACATAGACGCGTTCGTAAGTCGGTTTCAGGAACCGCAGAAAAGCCAAGGCTCTGCGTTTATCGCAGTCTGAATCATATTTATTGTCAACTTATTGATGATAGTCAGGGGCATACATTAGTATCGGCATCGACATTGGATAAAGAGTTGAAATCTAATAATAAGTCGAAGGCAGAGACAGCTGCATTTATTGGGAATCTTATAGCAAAACGTGCATCGGAAAGTGGTATTAAAAAAGTGGTTTTTGACCGGGGAGGATACCAGTATCATGGTCGCGTGAAGGTTCTGGCTGATGCAGCAAGAAAAGCAGGCTTGGAGTTTTAACGATGGAAAATTTAAAACAGGGTGAAGCCTTAAATGAGAAACTTGTACATATAAAAAGGGTTGCTAAAGTGGTCAAGGGAGGAAGGCGTTTTAGCTTTACGGCCTTGGTAGTTGTTGGTGATGGACATGGTCAAGTAGGCGAAGGTTTGGGGAAAGCGAAAGAAATACCTGAAGCTATTCGCAAAGGAAATGCAATCGCACGTAAACGTATGGTTAAGGTAACGATGAAAGATGGTACCATACCATATCAGATAACTGCCAAATACTGTGGTTCAAAAGTTCTTCTGAAACCGGCTTCGCAAGGCACTGGTTTAATTGCGGGTGGTGGTGTTCGCGCTGTTCTTGAAGTCGCCGGAATAAAAGATATCCTTACGAAATCTCTAGGCAGTGAGAACAAAGTAAACGTAGTGCGTGCAACAATAAAAGCGCTGCATCAGTTAAAAACTCCTGAAGAAGCTCTTTCCAGGCGTAAGTCTTTGCTTACAAAGGAGGCTTCAGTTGGCTAAATTAGCGGTTACGTGGGTAAAAAGTGGAATAGGTTTCTCACGTGACCAGAGAAATACAATACAGTCTTTGGGGCTTCGTCGTTTGAATCAAACCGTTGAACACGATGATTCTCCATCAATGCGCGGGATGTTGTTGAAGGTTAGGCATCTTGTCAAAGTGGAGGAAACCGTTGAGGGAGAATGATCTGATCCCCCCGCAGGGGTCAAAACATAGTAAGAAAAGAGTAGGCCGTGGCTCCGGCAGCGGCCATGGGACTACTGCGTGTAAAGGTTCGAAGGGACAAAAAGCGCGTGCGGGATTTTCCTTGCGTCCCGGTTTTGAAGGTGGACAAAACCCATTAACAAAACGTCTTCCAGAACAACGTGGGTTTAATAATATTTTCAGGACTGAATATTCAACTATAAATATATCAAGCCTCAATCGCTTTGAGTCAGGGCAGGAAATTAAACCAGAAGATTTTGTAGAGCAGAGGCTGCTTAAATCCCTGAAGAAACCGATTAAGATTCTAGGCAATGGCGAACTTGAGAAACCATTTACCGTTAGAGCTAATAAGTTCACTCAAACGGCCAAGAGGAAGATCGAGTCCGCTGGAGGAAAAGTAGAGGAAATCAGCCAGTGACTCAAGAGCGGAAAAGTTCCAGACCTCAGTTACTCCAATCAATGATAGATGCCTTTCGTCAGACAGATCTTAGACGAAAGTTGCTGATCACGTTAGGCATTTTAGTTCTATTCCGTTTCATTGCTCATGTGCCTGTGCCCGGTGCCGATCCCGCAGCAATGAAGGACTTTTTAGGTGGAGGTACAAGCGCAGGCTCTTTGTTCGGGATGCTGGATTTGTTCAGTGGCAGCGCAATGAGGAACATGAGCATCGCCGCATTAGGTGTTTATCCTTATATTACGGCCACAATCATCATGCAACTTATGGTGCCTGTCATTCCAAAGCTGCGGGAGTTGGCTCGCGAGGGTGATAGTGGCAGGGCTAAAATAAATGTATATACACATTGGCTCACTGTTCCTCTAGCCATGCTTCAGGGCTATAGTCAGCTGGTTCTACTGCAGCGCTCTTCTGATGTTATAAGTAATGTTGGTTTCTCTGGAGAAAATGCGCTTCCTACTATTTCAATGATAATAGCAATGACTGCTGGAACCATGTTCTTGGTATGGCTTGGCGAGTTGATAACAGAATATGGTATAGGCAATGGTGTGTCTCTGATAATATTTGCTGGAATTGTTTGTACTCTACCTAACCTGGTAGGGCAGGGATCTCTAGCGCATGATCCACTGGGTTTGGTTCTGTTCGTTGCATTATCTTTGGTTGTCCTTGTCACCATAATAATTTTTACAGAAGCGCAACGCCGTATCCCAGTTCAATATGCTAGAAGCCTGTATCGCGGCGGCCGGGTTTATAGGCAATCAGGTGGCACTCATATACCGATACGTGTAAACTCAGCAGGCATGATACCGATCATATTCGCTATGTCTTTTTTGTTAATGCCTGGAATAATTGCTGGCTTTTTTGCCAATCCTGCGGCTCCTAATTTTGCTGATTCAGTGATGAAGTTATTTTCGGATAATGGTTATTTCTATTGGATATTATATTTCTTTTTAGTGGTTGCGTTAACGTTCTTCTATACTACGGTGATCTTTCAACAGCAGAATTTAGCTGATACTTTGCAGAAGCAAGGTGCTTTTATACCAGGTATACGCCCGGGGAAAGCTACAAACCAGTATTTATCAAAACTGAATAATCGTATTACGTGGGGTGGAGCTATATTCCTGGGTGTTGTAACAATATCACCTTTTATCATACAAAAAATCTCTGGTATACAAGGGACTCAACTACAACTTCCAGCTATTGGTATGATAATAGTTGTGGGTGTAGCTCTTGATACAATGAGACAGTTAGAAGCCCAGCTTTTGATGAGAAATTATGAAGGCTTTTTGAAATAGGGGGGACTTATAATGAGGTTGATACTTCTAGGCGCTCCGGGATCAGGAAAAGGCACTCAGGCAAAAAATATAGCCGAAAAAATTGGAATTACGCATGTAGCCTCTGGAGACCTATTTCGTGCTGCAGCTACTCGTGGTGATGAGTTAGGTAAACAGGCCAAGTATTATATGGAGAAAGGTCTTCTGGTTCCTGATGAGATTACTATTAAAATGATTTTAGAGCGAATTGACGCTCCGGATTGTTCAAAGGGAGTCATGCTGGATGGTTTTCCCAGGACTCTGGAACAGGCGAAGGCGTTAGACCAAGCGCTTGGTAAGAAGAAACAAAAAATAGATCGAGTATTCTATATCAAAGTTTCTACTGATGAGTTGGTAAGGCGACTTAGTGGCAGGTTCATTTGCCGAAAGTGCCAGGCGCCATATCACAAGGTATCATCGCCGCCCAAAAAAGAAGGCAAGTGTGATAAATGTGGAGGGGAATTATATCAGCGTGCTGATGATACACCGGAGACCGTCAGGAAAAGAATTGAAGTATATACGAAAGAAACGTCGCCGTTGATTGATTACTACAAAAAGGCTAAGAAGCTTGTTGAAATTAAGGGCGAAGGGAATATAGATAGTATTACTGAGAATATAATTGCATCGCTTCCATAGAGTTGAAAATGGGGATAGAAATCAAGTCACCCCGTGAAATAGACCTTATGAGGAAAGCGGGGAAAATAGTAGCTATTGTTCTTGATATATTGAAGAAGAGAGTTAAACCTGGTATTATCACTGAGGAGTTAGATACAATATCAATAGAAGAATTGAATAAACGCGGCGCGATATCCTCTTTCAAAGGATATAGAGGGTATCCGGCGCATTTGTGTGTTTCTATAAATGATGAGTTGGTACATGGTATACCTGGCAAACGGGTTCTTAAAGAAGGAGATATTGTCACAGTAGATTTTGGTGCTATTTATAATGGCTTCCACGGAGATGCTGCTCGTACAATAGCAGTAGGCCGAATTAGTGACACAGCTAAGAAATTGATAGATACCACAGAGAATGCCTTAAAGGTAGGAATTGAAAGTGCAAGGAACGGCGCTCGTCTTGGAGATATATCTTCTTCAATACAGTCGTTTGTTGAGGCTAACGGGTTCTCTGTAGTGCGTGAGTATGCAGGGCATGGCATCGGTCGTCAATTACATGAGGATCCACAGATACCGAATTATGGAACACCGGGGCAGGGGCCTATTTTAAAACCGGGAATGGTTCTCGCTCTGGAACCGATGGTCACCGTGGGTAATTGGCATACTAAAGTAGGCAGTGATGGATGGACAGTTTCTACCGCCGATGGTAGTTTGTGTGCACATTTTGAGGATACGATTGTAATAACTGATGGTAAAGCTGAAATATTGACGGTGTTGGATTAGGCACGTCATATGGCTAAAAAGGAAAGTATTGAAGTCGAAGGAACAGTTGTAAAATCTTTACCTAATACAATGTTCCGTGTTGAGCTGGCTAATGGGCATCAAGTGTTGGCTCATATTTCCGGGAAAATGAGGATTCATTATATAAAGATATTAGCTGGGGATAAGGTTTTAGTTGAGTTATCACCTTATGATCTAACAAGAGGCAGGATTACATATAGATTTAGATAGACTCATGGGTGGCGGAAGGAGAATAGGAATGAAAGTTAAAGCATCAGTAAGACCGCGTTGCGATAAATGTAAGGTAATTAAAAGAAGAGGAATAATAAGAGTAATCTGTGAAAACCCAAGGCATAAACAAAGACAGGGGTAAAACTTCACAGCGTATTAGTTTGATAATCTTAAACGAAGGCTGAAAGATAAGGACGAAGTCATGGCACGATTAGCAGGGGTAGATCTTCCTAAAAACAAAAGAGTCGAGATAGGTTTACGATATATATATGGTATAGGACCTACGGCTAGCAGATTAATACTCGAAAAGGCTAAAGTGGATCCTAATACTAAGGTTAGTGAGCTCACGGAGGGCGAAGTCAGTCTGATTCGAGAAATTATTGAACGAGAGTATGAAGTAGAAGGCGAGTTAAGACGTAAAATTAACCTAAATATAAAACGGCTAATCGAGATCGGCAGCTATCGTGGTATTCGCCATCGGCGTGGGCTTCCGGTTCGTGGACAGCGAACTAAAACTAATGCTCGTACGAAGAGGGGCGCACGCAAGACGGTTGCTGGTCGCAGAAGAACTGTATCTAAGAAGTAGAGGGATATTATGCCAGAAAAGAAAAAAGTTACGCGCGTTAAGAGAAAAGAGAAAAAATTAATACCTAAAGGTCGTGCATATATACAATCGACTTTTAATAATACAGTTATAACAATTACTGATCAATCTGGTAATACTATTGCTTGGGGTAGTTCAGGAACCGCGGGATTCAAGGGATCGCGTAAGGGGACACCATATGCGGCACAACTTGCAGCTGAGCAGGCGGCACATAAAGGGGTAGAACATGGGCTTAAGCAAGTTGAAGTGTATGTCAAAGGCCCGGGCAGCGGAAGAGAGTCAGCGATACGCGCGCTACAGGCTGCTGGAATCACTATAACAGGTATACGTGATGTAACACCCATACCTCACAATGGATGCCGCCAGTGTAAAAGAAGGCGCGTATAGTTATATATTTATCACATATTAAAGTTATCTTTTAGATTTCTAGGGGAAAAGGAGTAGGGCGAAGAAATGGCTCGATATATAGGAGCAGTTTGTCGAGTATGTAGGCGACAGAATGAAAAGCTGATGCTGAAAGGTGAGCGTTGCTTATCAAGGAAGTGTGCTCTTGAAAAACGCAACTCCCCTCCAGGTCAACAGAAAAAATCTCATAAAAGGAAGATTTCAGACCGAGGCTTACAACTCAGGGAAAAACAAAAGACCAGATTTACTTACGGGATAGTAGAGCGGCAGTTCCGCAGGCACTTTGAAGAAGCCACGAAACGTCCCGGTGCGACTGGCGAAGTTTTATTGCAGATCCTTGAGATGAGACTTGATAATGTTGTTTATAGATTGGGTTTCGCTGATTCACGTAGTCAGGCACGACAGCTAGTTTGCCACGGACATGTTGTATTGAATGGAAAGAAAACAGATATTCCATCCTGCGCGACAAATTTAGGAGATGAAATTACACTGCGTGAGGGTGATAAAGATAGATCGTATTATAAAATGGTTACTCAACAGATAGGGACAAAAACAGTTCCGGGCTGGCTTAAGCTTGATGCTGAAAAACTTAGCGGTAAAGTAACTTCTATTCCTAACCGAAATGATATTGATTTAAGAATTAATGAGAAGGTTGTAGTTGAATACTATTCCAGATAACATAATTGGAGGTAGCCACTTGACTGAGGCTGTACTACCACAAATAGAGTGTTCAGAGCTCTCGGAAAAATATGGACGATTTGTCATCGAACCTCTTGAAAGAGGTTATGGCGTCACATTAGGAAATGCTCTTAGAAGGGTCTTGTTAAACTCTATCACAGGTTCAGCTGTAACTTGGATGATGTTTGAAGGAATCCAACACGAGTTTTCAACAATTCCGAATATTAAAGAGGATACCGTTGATTTTATTCTGAATGTGAAGTCAATTAGATTACATGCTTTGTCTTCGCATAGTGGGAAGTTAACATTGAAATGTAAAGGGGAACGCGAGGTTAAAGCTGGTGATATCGAGCCTTCGGCAGACTTTGAAATAGTCAATCCTGATCTTCATTTAGCGACGCTGGATACAGCAGATGCCAAACTGGTAGTAGAATTCAATGTTGAACAGGGGAAAGGTTACCGACTCGCTGGAAAAGCCGAAGGGCTCCCTATAGGCGCTATACCTATCGATGCAATTTTTACTCCTATAAGAAGAGTAAACTATAAAATCGAGACTGTTACAGTTGAAGAACTACATGGCTATGAGCGGCTAACGGTGGATATATGGACAGATGGTACAATCTCACCAGTAGAAGCCGTAAGTCAAAGTGCTCATATTCTTATTGAATATTTCCAACTATTTTACGAACTCGCAAAAGTACCGTTGAGAGTTGGAGAAAAGCAGCCCCGTCTCCCTATTCCGTTAGAGCAATATAATATGCCCATTGAAGAGCTTGCTCTCTCTGTAAGAACATTTAATTGTTTAAAACGGGCGGGTATTACAAAAGTCGGGGAGTTGTTTCAAAAGAGTGAGGAAGACCTGTTAAGTATAAAGAATTTCGGTCAGAAAGCTCTTGAAGAACTAAAAGGACAGATGAAAGGGAAAGGATTTAATCCCCCCAGTCTCTTTAAGGATGAAAAACCCAAGAATGAATCGTCGGAGGATACACAGGGGGAGGATGAATAGGGTATGAGACATAATCTTACCGGCAGGAGTTTTTCCAGGCCGACAGCACACAGGATAATGATGTATCGTAACCTTGTTACTGATCTTCTAAGGTATGAGAAGATTGTAACCACTGAGGCCAAAGCGAAAGAAGTGCGTGGTTTTGCGGAACGAATGATAACGCTTGGTAAGGACGGCACATTGTATAGTAGGCGTGAAGTACTCTCATTTATTAATGATAAGCAAATTACAGATAAATTGTTTAAAGAAATTGCGCCAAAATATGCTCAGAGGTCTGGAGGATACGTTCGTATAGTAAAACTCGGTCAGAGAGTTGGCGATGCTGCGCCGATAGCACAGCTTGAATTAGTGAAGTAGTAATGAGAGTTGCTCTTGTTTTAGAATATGATGGCACAAGATATTACGGCTCTCAAAGACAAAGCAATGTGCCGACGATACAGGGGGAATTGGAAGAAGCTATAGAGAAGATTACGGGTGAGCATGTTCGGACGGTATTCGCCGGACGCACCGATCAGGGTGTTCATGCAAAAGGTCAGGTGGCAGCATTCGAAACAGCTTCATCCTTAACGCTGGAGAATATTACTAAAGCATTAAACTTTTATTTACCGGAAGATATTGCTGTTAAGGAGGCCCATAAAGTTAGAGACGATTTCGATCCAAGGAGGGATGCACTGAGCCGGGAGTACTGTTACTATATTTGGAATGAACCGACTCGGTCTCCTCTAAGGCGACGGGATGCACTTTTGGTACGACGGCCTCTTGAAGTTGATGTTATGAACGAAGCATGCAAAGTCTTGGAAGGAACACATGACTTTGCGCCGTTTGCAAGTGCATTAGAGGGACGTATAAATACAACTCGTACGGTTTATCGGGCTAGCACGTACAGAGAGGGCTCGATGGTCAGTTGCCATATCGAAGCGAATGCGTTTCTTCCCCATCAGATGAGAATGACGGTGGGTGCTCTTTTAAAGGTGGGTTTAAAACTTAGCGATGTATCGGCTTTCCGTAAAATATTCGAATCCGGAAAGCCTGCAACGGCGGGACCGGCAGTGCCGCCACACGGTTTATTTTTGATGAAAGTGAATTATCCTGGTGATGAAATATGAAGACTTATAGTATTAAATCAGGCGAGATTGAGCGAGAGTGGCATGTTGTTGATGCCTCCGGTAAGACTTTAGGGCGTCTTGCGTCCGAAGTAGCAGTAGTTTTACTGGGTAAGAATAAACCTACTTTCTCAAATCACATTAGTGTAGGGGACTACGTAGTTGTAATAAATGCTGCTAAGGTCAAGGTGACTGGGAAAAAAGATACGCAGAAGATGTATTATCGTCATTCAAACTATCCCGGTGGCCTTGTTAGTGTAAAGTACAGCGATATGATAAAAAAACATCCTGACCGCGTAATTACGTTTGCGGTCAAAGGTATGATTCCCCGTAACAGGCTTGGACGTCAAATAATGGGTAGGTTAAAAGTGTATGCGGGTGAAGATCATCCGCATAAAGCTCAGATGGGGAAATCCGAGAAGGGGGAATAGTTGAACGATAAAGGTTACTTACACGCCACAGGAAGAAGGAAATGCTCTGTAGCTCAAGTACGCATCAATTCAGGTGGCGGTGCTATCATAGTAAATGGCAAGCCGCTTGAGGAAATGTTTCCAGTTGAGAGACACAGGAATACAATATTAGAACCATTAGTTGTAACGGATAATCTGGAGAAATTCAGTATTACTGTTAAGGTTACAGGTGGAGGTTGTTGTGGACAAGCTGGTGCAATACGTCATGGAATAGCACGTGCTATAGTGGTTTATGATGCTAATCTGAAGAAATTACTGAAGACTCACGGGCTGTTGACGCGCGACGCACGCGTCAAAGAGCGGAAGAAGTATGGTCTTGTCAAAGCTCGGAAGGCGAAGCAGTACACGAAGCGTTAGTTTTTAATCCGACTATATATCGAAATAAAAGACCGCATGCTATAGATGGTAAAAGCATGCGGTCTTATTTTGTATCTAATTAGATGAGGATAGTTCTTTTTTCAGATAGTCGATGATCTCGACAGGCGAGGGGTTTATCTCATACATCATCGCCAGATAGTAGCTTACGTAATCGCCGAGTAAAATCGAGCTCATCATTCGGCAGAGCGGTGTCTTTCCACTGGCGTCGACGATCTCATGCGGTATGTGTGCTTTAGAGAGGATATCGGCGGTAATGTCATATCGTTTAAGGGTACGCGGATGCAGGTCAAGTGTTCTTAGCATGATAACGAATGTCTTGCCTGCCGACTCGGAGGGGAATTTATATCCGACAACAGCGTTATGGTTTAACTCAGGTAAGGTCTCAGCGAAAGCCCATGCCTTGCTGTTTTCGTTGATTTGTGTCTTCCATCTATAGGCCACATTCGAGAGTATTCCCGCGCCGTAGATGATTACCAGATGATCATGTAGCTTTGCCGCTAGTTGCTTGGCGGCATTCTTTTTTATAGGAATATCTTTACTCAATTTCGCTGATATTTTCTTCAGTGTTTCTAGCGTTTCATCAATGTTCAGGAGTTCAGCTGGGATGATATCGAGGTTGTGCAGAAATGCCAGCAGTGAGAAGAAACTGTATCCCAGCGCTGCCCGCGGCTCCGAGCTGTAGCCGAAGGAGAGTAGCGGCACGCCGTTCTGCGCTGCTGTTTCACTGATTTTACCGCCGGTCGTGATAACGAACTTTTTGCAGGGCGTTTCCAGTGCCTGGTTGAAGGCGGATAGGGTTTCCTCGGTATTTCCCGAATAGCTGGAGGCTATGACCAGCGTATTTTTATCGACTGACTTCGGCAGGTCATAATCTCTCTGTACGGTGACATCGATTTTGCTTTGAATGCCGACCAATGTTCGTAACAAATCCCCGCCTATGGCAGAGCCGCCCATACCAATTATCACGATCTTATCGATTTTCTTGAAGTCTTTCGGTAAAGGTAAAGCTACAGCGCTCTGCCACGCCTGCCGACACTGCTGCGGCAGGTTGTGGATACGCTCGTGCAAGTTTGTTGTGTCAAGCCTTTCGTAAATTTTGGGATCGTCTAAGTTCATCATTATTTCACACCCGTCAATTTTTTCCCTGCGGCTAGAAAACGTTTTACTTTTTCCATGCTGTTGCTCTCTGAGTATATGCGCATGATGGGTTCGGTGCCGGAGAACCGTATTAAAAGCCAGCTGCCATCCTTCAGTAGAAAGCGGAAGCCGTCTCTTGTATCGATCTCACGCACTGTGGTCCCTTCGATGTTTACGGGTTTGCTGTCTGCTAATCGTTTCATTATCGATTCGCGCTCTTCAGACGGGAAGTTGACGTCCAGCCGATCATAATGATGAGGGCCGACTTTGCTGTATAGATATTCGATAAGCTGCGATGGACTTTTCTTCAGTGTTATCATGAAATCCAGCAAGAACAGCGCTGAAAGTATCCCATCGCGTTCGGGCATATGTCCTCGATATCCGTAGCCGCCGCTTTCCTCGCCGCCCATCATAGCATTCTCCGCCATCATCAAAGGCGCAACGTATTTGAATCCAACGGGCGTTTCATATACGGGCACGTTGTATAATTCGCCCAGGCGGAACAGCATGTTGGTGGTGGTTATCGTTTTAACGATTGCGCCGCGTTGTCCTTTCACTTCGAGCAAATACAAGGCGAGCAGCGCGTAAGTCTGCAGCGTAGTTATGAATTCACCTTTTTCATCCATTATCCCGATGCGATCCGCATCGCCGTCGGTCGCCAGTCCGACATCGGCGCCGCTTTGCTTTATTTTCGAGGAAAGCTCTACGAGGTTATGCGCTATCGGTTCTGGCTGGATGCCGGGGAAGAGAGGATTGCGCTTTTTGTGAATCTCGGCGATCTTTGTCTTCCCGCCGCCTATAATGTTTCGGAAGTATCCCGCGCCTGCTCCGTACATCGAGTCGACCGCGATGTTGATGCCGCTGCGCCGAATCTTCTCTATATCGACTAACTCGCTGATATGTTTTATGTAGGCAGTCGCCGGATCGAACTTCTGTACAGTCCTGTTCTTAATAGCGTCGTTCAAATGGATTTGCTTGATCCCTGCGCCGGCTTGTATACGGGCGATTCCCTTTTCCAGTTTGACAATGACCTCCGGCGAGGCGCTGCGTGCGTCGTTCTGTTTGAATTTGAAGCCATTCCATTGTCCCGGGTTATGGCTGGCGGTTATGATGATGCCACCGCCGGCTTTGAGATCGAGTATTGCGTAGCTGATGACAGGTGTTGGCGCTGCACTTTCGCATAGGTAGACCTTGATCCCATTCGCGGCTACGACCTCGGCGGCGGAGGAGGCGAAGTTCTCTGAGGCGAATCTGGTGTCATAGCCTATGACCATACCGCGATCGGCTAAGCCGGCTGACTTCATATATTCGGCGGCGGATTGCGCACAGATTCTAACGTTGTCGAAGGTGAAATCATCCGCGATGATGGCGCGCCATCCGTCTGTGCCGAATTTAATCTTTGATGCCAATTCAACCCCTCCGTAGCATTCGCTGAACGATGATAGATGCTATATTAGCACCTCTTATTGTGGGAGGTGGATACGCTCTCTCCCGGCATGACTCTTGTATCGGGAGCCAGTCTCGTGTTTTTCTCTATGGATACCTTGTTGCCGATTATGCACCCTGCCGCAATATCGCAACCTTCGCCGATCGAAGCCGCGTCGGCAATAATGCACTGCTGGAGTTTTGCGACTTTTCCGATTACGACATTATGCCAGACAATCGACTTTTCAACAAGGCTGCC
>CAYGXY010000126.1:0-9984 GCA_964354045.1 uncultured Dehalococcoidales bacterium | reverse complement strand
TTCGAGTCCGATTACGAAGAGGAAAGCTCCATCGAAATAGACCTGGAGATGCTTCGCGAAGATTTAATTGGAGAGCTTCAGGCAATTAACCAGTATCAGGAACATATCGATGTCCTGGAAGACGAACATGCAATAAAAGTTCTGTCTCACATACGTGACGAGGAGAAGGAACACGTTGCAGAGCTTACCAAGCTGATACAGAAATTGGATCCCCTGCAGGCTGAAATGTTTAAAAAAGAGGGCATATAGCTTACGTCGTTTTTGAGGATCTGCCTTTCAAATGTTCTTGCCGGTTCGGATGTCATGGTCCGAATCATTTATGGGTGGTAGTGGGTGATGAGGCTACTGGTTTATATTCTGCAAGTATGTACATTTTTTCATCGAGGAACGACGGATGGCGTTCACGATAATGCCGGATAAAAATGGAGTAAGTATTTGCTGAAGGTATTGGTCATTGGCAATGGAGCCCGTGAGCATGCTTTAGTGTGGAAACTGAGCCAGAGCCCTAAAGTCAGTGAAATATATGCGGCGCCGGGCAATGCGGGTATTGCTAGTAAAGCTGCGATTGTAAATATTAAACCTACTGACATCGAATCATTAGTCGCTGTTGCGCAAGAGAAGCGAATTGACCTGACTGTCGTGGGACCAGAAGTGCCTTTGGCTCAAGGTATCGTAGATACATTCAAAAACCGTGGTCTGCGCATATTCGGTCCCTCGAAAGCCGCTGCCCGAATCGAAGCGAGCAAGGTGTTCTCAAAAGAATTGATGCAGAAGTACGGCATTCCTTGTGCCGCGAGCAAAAGTTTCACGTCGTGTGAGGCTGCAAAGAATTATGTAAAGAAACAGCACTGCCCTATCGTGCTCAAGGCCGATGGTCTGGCTGCGGGCAAGGGCGTCATCATAGCCAATACAACCGATGAGGCACTCACAGCCTTATCTGATATTATGGAGAAGCGCGCCTTCGGAGATGCGGGCAATGGTGTTGTTATTGAGGAATTCCTCGTCGGGAAGGAAGTGAGCCTGTTGGCCTTTACCGACGGTGTGAGCGTCGTCCCGATGGTTCCTGCGTGCGATTACAAGCGTGTTGGGGATGGCGATACTGGTTTGAACACGGGAGGCATGGGCAGCTACAGCCCGCCCGGGTTTTTTGGTCCTGAAATGGTCAAAAAGGTGAAGAATACTATCCTCGAACCGGTGGTTAAGTCTATGGCCAAGGAGGGCTATCCCTATAGAGGTGTTCTCTACGCCGGCTTGATAGTTACAGAAAAAGGTCCTAAGGTCATGGAGTTTAACTGCCGCTTCGGCGATCCGGAGACCCAGGCTATGTTGCCGCGGCTCGATACCGATTTGGTGGATATTATGCTGGCTGTTATCGATAGCAATTTGAAGAAGATAAAGATACACTGGCGAGATGATGCTTGTGTGGGCGTTATTTTAGCCTCGGGCGGATATCCTGGAAAGTATGCTACGGGATTTCCCATAACGGGGCTGGATACAGTCGATGATGATGTCATGGTATTTCACGCAGGCACCAAAGCTAACGACGGCGCAATATGTACGGATGGCGGGCGGGTGATTACCGTGACGGCCTTGGGCAGGAACATCGCCGAGGCGCGGGATAAGGTCTATCGCAATATTTCGCGCATTAGTTTTAACGGTTGCCATTATCGTCGCGACATTGGGGCCAGAGAGGTCGCTGGGTGAACACTTACGATGTAGTAATCGTCGGCGCCGGTCCTGCTGGCTCCACGTTGGGCTATGAACTGGCACGCCGCGGTGTGTCGGTTCTCATAGTTGAGAAAGAGAGGCTGCCTCGCAATAAGACTTGTGCCGGCGGAGTGACCTTTCGCGCTCACGCGCTGCTCGATTTTGATATCAGCTCTGTTACACAGCAGGTGGCCTATGGCATGAAGATTTCGTACCAGCTCGGTGATTTTTGTGTTAAGAAATACAGGGATCCTTTAGCTCATCTGGTTATGCGCAGGGATTTCGATTATCTTCTGGTTAAGAAGGCTCAAGATGCTGGCGCGACCGTTATCGACGGAATGCGGTCAGAACAAATTTCTGCATCGGCCGGTCAAGTCGATGTGTTTGCTAAGCAGGACACTTTTCGTGCAAAGATAGCCGTTGGCGCTGATGGTGCTAATAGCATGGTAGCTTCGAAAATGGGTTTGATGAAAGACGCTCAAAGGGAGCTTGCGCTGGAGGCGGAGGTCTCTGTCAGCCAGGAGAAGCTTGATGAACTGGGTTCTCTCATCAGTGTCGATTTAGGTCGAATACCTGGTGGGTATGGATGGGTTTTCCCTAAGAAGAGCCATGTTTCTGCGGGGGTAACCGGTCCGGCTCGATTGTCGGTGATGTTCAAACCTTACCTGGATCGGATACTTCAGCAGTTTGGCGAATACGACATTGTCGATTTCAGCGGTCACGTGATGCCGATGCGAAAGAGAGGGAGTTCTATTCAGAGGGGCAATGTTCTGCTCGTTGGTGATGCCGCGGGCCTGATTCACCCTTTGAGCGGCGAGGGTATATTCTATGCCATCAAGAGCGCCAAGCTTGCGGCACCGGTAATCGCCGATGCGTTGAAGTCGGGCGTGGGCGATTTGAGAGGCTACCAGAAGGCGGTGGATTCCGAGTTGATGCCTGGCTTGGAGCTTGGGCGTATACTATTGAAGATATACACCAGATGTCCGCGTTTATGCTATAGCATTATTAAGAGGAGCGATCGTTTTTGGGGTTATGGGTGCCGGGCTTTGATGGGAAGCAGCCCCGCTTACTCATGATTTTTATACAGGGGGTTGGATATGTCATTAGTTGGCGTGATAATGGGAAGCAAGACGGATGAACCTTTGATGCAGCCGGCGCTGGAGGTTTTACAGCAGCTGGGCATTAAATATGAAGTATCGGTTATTTCTGCGCATAGAACGCCTGATAAAGCCCGAGAGTATGGTTTAAAGGCTGAGGAACGTGGTATTGATGTGATTATAGCTGGGGCCGGAGGTGCAGCTCACTTGCCAGGGGTTATAGCTAGCTGGACTACACTGCCGGTTGTCGGCGTTCCTCTGGCAACAAGCAAATTGAGCGGCGTGGATGCCCTGTATGCAGTTGTTCAGATGCCCGGGGGCATACCGGTTGCCTGCGTAGCGATCGACGGGGCCAAAAACGCCGGCCTGCTGGCCGCCGCGATTATTTCTTTAAAAGATGCAAAGGTAAGAGCTGCGTATAAGCAATATCGTAAAAAACTATCTGAAGGCTTGAAGTAAGTTACAAATATAAACTCGATTAGGAAAAGGAATTAGTATGATTGCACGATATTCAAGGCCAAAGATGAAAAAGGTTTGGGCTGATAACTCCAAGTTCGATAAGTGGCTCAAGGTGGAGATCGCGGTCTGTGAAGCCTGGGCGGAGCTCGGGGTTATTCCAAAGTCTGCCATACCAAAGATAAAACAGGCTCGTTTTGACAGCAAGCGATATGTAAAGACACTGAAACGGACACATCACGATGTAACCGCCTTCCTTGGCACTGTTTCCGAGAGCCTAGGTGAGGAGAGCCGCTATATTCATTTCGGCCTCACCTCATCCGACATTATGGACACGGCGCTGAGTCTGCAGCTGGTGGAGGCTAGCGGTATTTTAGCTAAAGATATCAAAGAGATTATCGCCATTTTGAAAAAGCAGGCGGTAGCTCACAAGTATACGATCATGATCGGCCGTACGCATGGTGTCCATGCCGAGCCTACTACGTTCGGTTTGAAGCTTGCCCTGTGGGTTGAGGAGATGAAGAGGAATGAGAGACGGCTTGCTGAGGCGCGGCGTGTGATCGCAGTGGGCAAGATATCTGGCGCGGTGGGCACATACGCCACCGTGACGCCTGAGGTCGAGCGCATCGCGTGTGCCAAACTCGGATTGGAACCTGCACCGATTTCAAGTCAGGTGCTACAGCGTGACCGCCATGCGCAGTTCGTAACAACGCTGGCATTGATCGCAAGTTCGCTGGAGAAATTCGCTACGGAGATCAGGGGGCTTCAAAAAACGGAGACGCTGGAGGTCGAGGAGCCTTTCGAGGAGGGACAGACAGGCTCTTCGGCCATGCCGCACAAGCGCAACCCCGAGCTGTGCGAGCGCATCTGCGGGCTGGCGAGGCTGGTGCGCGGGCATGCCATAACGTCTATGGAGAACGTCGCCTTGTGGCACGAACGGGACATCAGTCATTCCTCTAACGAGCGTATTACTCTGCCTGATTCATGTTTAGTGTTGAATTATATGTTCCATCTGTTTAAGTACATCGCTAAGGACATGCGGGTCTATCCTGAGCATATGGAGCGCAATCTGGGCGTGACCAAAGGCTTGATTTTCTCACAGCGCGTGATGCTTGCCTTGATAGACAAAGGTCTCAGTCGGCAGGGCGCTTATAGCATAGTACAACGCAACGCGATGAAATCTTGGAAGGAAGAATTGAATTTCTTCGATCTTATTTCGAAGGATTCTGAAGTAACAAAACATCTGTCGAAGAAGGAACTGAAAGGGATTTTCGACTACAAATATTTTATTCGTCATGTTGATGAGATATTCGCCAGATTAAAACTGGGCTGAATGTGATATTACTATTGAATTGTCGATTTGAAGAGTGAGGTTTTGTGAAGAAGGTTTCGGTGGTTTTACCTGCGTTGAATGAGGAAGAGGCTATAGGGAAGGTGATCGATGAGATCCCTGTTGAGGAGCTTGAGGCCAAGGGGTATCAGACAGAGATCATCGTAGTTGATAATGGAAGTAGCGACAAGACGGCGGAGATCGCTGCTGCGCAGGGTGCTAAGGTGATCAGCGAACCGAACAGGGGTAAAGGCAGGGCGATCAGGACCGGGTTCGGAACGGTCAGCGGCGACTTCGTCTTCATGCTGGACTCAGATTTTACCTATCCCGCCGGTTATATAACCCAGATGGTAGGTTTATTGGAAAGCGGATACGATGTAGTGCTCGGTTCCAGGCTTAATGGTTCTGTGGAGCATGGTGCGATGAAGAGGCTGAATCTGGTAGGTAACCACTTGCTTGCCTTTTTAGCTAATTTACTATATGGAACAAGGGTTAGCGATCTTTGCACCGGTTTCTGGGGGTTCAAGGTAGACGTATTACGAAGTTTGAATTTAGATGCTGTTGGTTTCGAGCTGGAAGCGAACATGTTGATAGAGGTTGCAAAGCGCAAATATCGTATTGGTGAGATCCCTATTCAGTACCGAAGAAGGGCTACTGCCAGCAAGCTTGGGTCGATTAAGGCGGGGTGGAGGATTGGGCGGGAATTGATTGCTAGCCGGTTTTGATACCATGGTTTTTTACAAGTTTAATTATAGCAATAATAAGCTTAGTTGACATGGCGATGTTCTTCAAATATAAGACATGATGAAAGCTGATGGTTTAGGTTGAAGCGATGTTATTACTAGCTAAGTGTGGTAACCTATCTGAGATACTCCGACAGGTAATAAATGATCTTAGAGGCATAAAGACATGAACCTCCCTAAAATATCGGTAGTTATCCCTTGTTATACTATGGATAGATTTAGTGATATTACTGAGTTGCTTGATAGCTTACAAGCTCAAAGCTATACGAATATAGAGACCATAGTTGTGACCGAGAGGTCACCGAAGATTGCTGAAAACATAAATAATTATGCGCATAATAAGAATTATCTTAACGTTCAAGTGTTATATAACCAAAATGAATGGGGGGCTTCGGCTTCCAGGAATTTAGGCATTAGACAGGCGAGTGGCCAGATTATAGCTTTTGTCGATGATGATGCTCTCCCTTTTTCTACCTGGGCGGAAGAGATGGCTATGGCTTATGTTAAAGATAGCACAATTATCGGGCTCACCGGTCCTATCTTGCCTCTCTGGGAAGACAGCTCGATGGCATGGCTCCCCAAGGAGTTCTACTGGATATTTTCCTGTACTTATTGGGACTGGGCGGATCCCACCGAGGTCAGAAATGGCTACGCAAACAACATGTCTTTTCGAAGAGAAGCTTTCGAGCTGTGTGGCTACCTTAAAACTTCCCTAGGAGCAAAGGGGGGGGGTGAAAGTGGCAAACACGAACTAGTTGGCGAGGAAACTGAATTCTCTTTAAGAGTAAGATACCAAACACATAAACGCATAGTCTATCATCCCAATATTAAGGTAAAACATAAGGTAAATCGCTACAGGTTTACGTTTAGGTTTATCAGAAAGAGGGCGTACTGGGAGGGTTATACAAAGGCGGCATTTAATAAAGCGTATCGATCTAACAATGAGACAGTGTTGTCGACCGAATATAAGCTTCTCTATCGCATCTTTTCCAGGCTGTTGCCTGGTTCATTGAAACTTCTCTTTAGACATCCAGTGATTGCACTTCGCCAACTATGGGTTACGATGTTAGTGCTGTCTTGTGTCGCTACTGGTTATCTTACTTATACTATGTCCAGCCTTTTCCATCGCAAGGAAGGATTATTAAAGTAACAGGGGAGTGTAGCCATGAGTAAGTGTCTTATTACCGGTTATGAAGGCTTTATTGGTTCTCACATGGCGGATTATTTGGTTGAGAAAGGCATAGATGTCTATGCTAGTGTCTATGCCAATACAAAAAATAGTAGTCATTTAAAAAGCATTTTTTCAATTATCAATTGCGATATCAGAGACAAAGATAGGCTAGAGAAGATTATGATTGATATTAAGCCTGACTTAGTATTTCACTTTGCTGCTCAGAGTCTGGTAATTCCATCATGGCAGGATATCAAGGAGACGCTGGATACCAACATTCTCGGTACTTTTTATGTATTGGATGCTATAAGAAAAGCTAATATTGATCCCACTGTGGTCGTAGCATGCTCAAGTGCTGAATATGGTTTAAATTACCCTCATGAAATTCCCGTAAAGGAGACAAAAGAATTTCGCCCAATTAGCCCTTATGGAGTTAGCAAAATAGGCACTGACATGTTTGCATACCTTTATTGGCAGGCTTACAAAATGAGAGTTGTGCGGATACGCCCTTTTAATATTACTGGACCAGGAAAGGTGTTAGATGCGTGCTCTGATTTTGCCCGAGGTATAGTGGCGATTGAAAATGGCAAAGCTGAAACTCTAGATGTAGGCAATTTAGAAGCCACTAGAGATGTAACTGATTTTAGAGATGGAATAAGGGCTATCTGGCTGCTAGTTGAAAAGGGGATACCCGGAGAAGTATATAACATATGTTGCAACAAGGGATATAAAATAAAGGATATTCTGGAAGAATTTATCTCTCTTTCTAATAGGCAAATAAAAGTTCGGCAAGTTCCCGAGAAGATGCGCCCCCTCGACGATTCTGTGCAAATCGGAGATAATTCCAAATTGCGTTCTCTAGGATGGAGTCCAGAAGTTCCGTTGAAGAGGACTCTGGCTGATATCTTAGATTATTGGCGGCTTGAGAGTAAGAAACAATAGTATTGGAATTGTAGTCTTAATTCGATAATTAAGTATGGGGTATTAGAATAAAATGCAAGCTGTAATACTGGCTGGCGGACTCGCAACGAGGTTACGTCCCATAACTGAGCGTATACCTAAGTCTTTAATACAGATTCATGGCAAGCCGTTTCTGCAATATCAATTGGATCGCTTGAGGGATGAAGGTGTAACGGATATAGTATTGTGTATTGGTTATCTAGGAGATCAAATTGTAGAATATTTTGGTGATGGCAGCAAATATGGTGTGAGTATATCTTATAGTTATGATGGTGATCATCTCCTCGGTACAGCCGGCGCTTTAAAAAAAGCTGAGAAATATCTTTGTGAAGAATTTTTTTTAACATATGGAGATTCATACCTGTCCATTGATTATCGAACAGTTATGTCCTGGTTCAAGAAGTTTGATAATCAAGGGCTGATGATAGTCTATAAGAACTATAATCAGTATGATAAGAGCAACGTGTCAATTGAAGGTAATCTAGTAAAATCCTATAGCAAGACAAACAAAACAAAGGACATGATTTATATTGATTACGGAGCAAGTATATTGAGACGTGATGTACTTAACCTTGTACCGGAGGGTGAAGTATGTTCTCTAGAGGAGCTTTTTGTACAACTTATTGAGCAACAACAGCTTCTTGCTTATGAGATAAAAGAGCGTTTTTATCAAATAGGATCCATTGATGGTATTGAGGAATTTAAACAGTACATCTCTCGATCGGGAGGTAAAGGATGATAATTTCTTCTGCACCGGCAAGGATAACATTGGGTGGTGGCGGAACGGATCTCCCATCTTATTATTCCAAATACGGCGGTTTTCTTATATCTGCTGCTATCGATAAATATGTATTTATTTCTGTGAATAAAAGATTTCATGGGAATATCCGTCTTGGCTATTCCCAAACAGAGCTGGTTGATGACGTATCTCAAATTAAACATCCGATTCTCAGAGAGGCTTTGAGATTGGTTGGAATTAATAGTTCCATCGAGATATTTTCAATGGCCGATATCCCTGCTAATGGTGGGCTAGGGTCATCCGGGAGTTTTACAGTTGCATTGCTTAATGCCTTACACACTTATAAAAAGGAGTTATATACGCAGAGGCAACTAGCTGAGGAAGCCTGTCATATTGAAATTGATTTACTTAAGGAGCCGATTGGTAAACAGGATCAGTATATAGCTGCTTTTGGAGGAGTAACTTGTTTCACTTTTGAAAAAAGTGGAGACGTGATTGTTGAGCCACTGAGAATATCTGATGAATTGTTGTATCAGCTTGAACACAACCTTGTGTTTTTTTACACTGGTATTGAAAGGAATGCTTCTTCTGTATTAATTGAGCAAGATAATAAAACAAAAGCTGACGACATAAGTGTGACAAACAGTCTTCATCGGATTAAGGAAATTGGATTGGAAAGCAAGAGGCTGCTTGAGAAGGGGGACCTAGGTGGATTTGGGGAACTACTAGATGTACACTGGCAAATGAAGAAGAAACTCTCAACAAAAATCTCTGACCCATTCATAGATGAATGCTATGAACTTGCCAAGAAAAAAGGGGCAAAGGGAGGGAAAATCATGGGGGCTGGGGGTGGTGGGTTCTTTATGTTTTATACCGATGGACACAGACTGGAACTTACAGAAGCGTTGAGAGCCAAGGGCTTAAGACCAACATGGTTCAGTTTTGACTTCCAAGGGGTGAGAACCCTGGTAAATGTGAAGAGTTCCAGGTAGTGCGTCTGATGTCACACTAAAGGAGTAAATGGATATTATGGGCTATACAAATGAATATCTATCGGAAGTAAAATTAATTGCTGACAGAATAGATCCTGAGGCCATCGAGAGAATGATCGATTTGATCGTCGATATTCGCAAAAAAGAGGGGCGCCTCTTTTTCTTAGGTGTGGGTGGTGGTGCCGGGAATTCTTCTCATGCTGTAAATGACTTCAGGAAGATTGCTGGTATCGAGGCTTATTCACCCTGTGATAATGTATCTGAGTTGACAGCTAGGACTAACGATGACGGATGGGAGCAAGTTTTTGTTGAATGGCTTAAAGGTAGTAGACTGAACAATAATGACGGCGTGTTTGTTTTTTCAGTTGGTGGCGGGAATGTCGAAAAAAATATCAGCGCGAATCTTGTTCGAGCTCTGGAGTATGCGCAAGTGGTAGGGGCAAAAATTTTAGGAATTGTAGGGCGTGATGGAGGATACACGGGGCGGGTCGCAGATGCGTGTGTCATTGTTCCAACCGTGAATCCGAATACTGTTACTCCACATACAGAGGCCTTTCAAGCTGTAATCTGGCATCTCATAGTATCTCATCCAAAGATGCGCGTTTCAGAAATGAAGTGGGAATCAACAGGAGGGAAATAAAATATGCCAATTTTTTTAGATTCAGGGAATATCAAGGAAATAGAAAAATATCTAAAGATGGGGATCATTCGCGGCGTAACTACCAATCCTACAATCTTGTTAAAAGATGGCGTAACCGGTGGAATGAAAGGGATCAAGGAAAGATCTGT
>CAYGXY010000125.1:0-9430 GCA_964354045.1 uncultured Dehalococcoidales bacterium | reverse complement strand
CTCGACGAGGAAGCGGCAGCCGAGCTTGTCATTGATAACGTCATCGAGCCGATGAACTACGACGGACCGATCATCGGCTTTAAGCTAGACAATTTGTTGAAGCCCGGCGACACGATTGCTCCCTACAGAGGCGATAAGCAGATGGTTGATGAAGAGAGCTACTTCTACTTCATAGACCTTCAGCCAGGTGCATACTATGCCCACGACACGCTTTTCGTGACTGTCGATAAGAAAGACGGGGGCGTGAACGTCTCGCAAGAACAGTGGTGGCCCATAATAAATAACGAGCCTCCAGGCTGGGTAGCCGACGAGGACCAATACTATAACGAGAGCAACTGGTTCTTTGATAGTGGTGGGGTCAATCGACCCACCGGAGCTTCTATAACTGCGCCGCAGATAGGCATGCTAGCGCCTCAACATCAATGGTACGAGGCTTCGGTGATAGTGAATGGTTGCCACGAAGGAGAGTCATTGGCATGGGATTCCGCGATGAGCGCATGGGAGATGTGGGTGCTGTTCGATTATTACATCACACCGGGGGAGACTTATGAAATCACACCTCCCCCCACAGGCTCAAACACACCTGACGACATGTTCGACCTTCTGGATCAGCTTTGCCAAGATGGTTATGATCATATCATTACTTACATAGTCAATCACGGTGGCACAGACGTCATAGCGTTGGGCGGTCAATATCTATATGCCGATGATTTAGTAGATTTTCTCAATGCACACCCTGATACCAGCTTCAGCTTCCTATTAGAGACTTGCGCTTCGGGCAGCTTTATCGATGATTTAAATGCACTGCCCAATGTAAAGCTGGTACTTACCGCCACAAACAGTATCTACCCATCACACGGAGATATGGACCCCGACATCGATCCTAATCCATACGATGGCGGCGGTGAGTGGACCAGCAGCCTGTACTGGGGCGCATTGGATCGTCTCACGAATGTCGGGTGGACAGCTATCTGTAACGAGGCAAACAGAATATCGGCGCCCCCCAGCGTTGTGCTCCTCATGTCTGCCTTTAATAACATTGGTGCAAACGACAGCCGCGATTTGAATGCATGCTACCTTGGTTTTATACAATTCCCACAAGCCTGGTCTGCATATTCAACGCTTTGCGGCCTATGGGAAATGCCCCCTCTCGAAGGAGATTGCCGTCTCAGCCTTGACTACTCCACTACTGGTCGTGTCTATTCGTCAGGTACGGTATACCCCGGACTCTCAGGTATGGGACAGGACTCGTTGGGCCACAATGATTCTCAAAGAATATTCTACAGCTTCATTGTACCTGAAGAGATTACTTCTACAGATACCACAGTACTTACAGCATCTATGTCATTCGAGCTGAGAACCGGATGGAGCTGCGAACCGGGGTATTTGGGTGATGTAATTATCGAGCATTTAGTATATGGCGAACCAAGCATTGCAGACTTTAACTCCCCGGCAGAGGAAGTAAGCAGGGTAGGGGTATATTGTAATGAAGGAGATGATTCCATCCCACTATCCATAGATCTGAGGAGCTACCTTCAACAGGATATTGATAACCATCGGGATTACTCGCAATATCGCTTCAGATTTACCGGCACTTCCGAGATTGGCATAAATACTCCATATGCTCAACTTTATTATGAATTAAGGTAATGGTAGCCATGCTATATGCAGAAACGAAGAGTCGCTGCCTGATCCCTCCGATTTCGTAGCTAAATTAGTAAATGTCAGCTTTGATTCCGGTGTTACTGCGTAGAATGTAGCATCTATTGTCCTGCATATAGCTATGTTACATTACATAATCAAATCACGAATTTGAAGCTGACTCACTCATAACGGACACTCTGGTGCCCCCAAATGACGCGTGTTCGAACGTTGGAACTGTATTAAACTGCACAATCTGACGTTTTAGTCGGTAACATTTATTATGAGTCAATGCGACACGGCGATTGGACACCGAACCATTTTTATACCTATTGCTTAACAGGCAGTAACAGTATTACACTATAGCCACCTATTACGAGATATAAGGTATTTTAATTCAGCCTGATCTTGTGAACGGAGGCCCGTGATGCGCGAAGATTTAAGTGCAGATATTGTGGAGCTTAATAGAGACAAAGCCCTGGCTGCGGTTAAGGTCAGGGTAGAACGTGGTGAAGACCCACTTGCTATCCTGGATGAATGCCGGCTTGGAATGTCCCTTGTAGGGGAGCGATTCCAAGCGGGTGATTACTTCTTGGCAGAACTCCTGCTCTCTGCCGAGATCTTCAAGAAAGCGGTTGTTATTCTTGAGCCCTACATAGCAAAAACTCAATCGCCTAAGCCCATCGGGAAAGTGGTACTGGCGACATTAGAAGGCGATATACACGATTTAGGTAAGAATATCTTTGCCATAATACTCAAGTCCCAAGGTTTCGAGGTACACGATATAGGGGTAGACGTCCCTCCTGTTCGGGTATTGGAGAAAGTCAGGGAGACGAATCCGGACTTCGTGGGGTTTTCGGTGCTCATTACTTCTGCCTTCGAGAGTATGAAGCAGGTCGCGAACATGTTTGAAGAAGCCGGAATTCGAAGACAGTTCAAACTCATGGTCGGCGGAGGAGTAACCACGCCTGCTGTCAGAGATTATATAGGGGCCGACTTCCAGACCACAGACGCTATTGAGGGTCTGCACTATTGCATCAGTAACATTAAAGGAGTCTGCAATGATTAGCGAAAGCATGACTTCTCAGGAGAGAGTAACGGCTGCCATCGGACTCGATAAGCCGGACCGTGTTCCCATCGCGATACTGGCGACAGCGTGTCCTTTTGCACGAATAGCCGGTATTACCAACGCGCAGTTTTACTCTGACGAAGAAAAGGCGAATGAAATCATATACAAAGTGTTTGACGATTCCGGAGGATGGGATCTGGACTTAGGCAGCCTCGTTGGCAGCAGCATACTCATGAACAAGGCGATAATGTCATTGGCACTTGGCATGAAACTTGAGTACCCGGGACTTGATCTGCCCGATCACTATGCTTATCAAGCACGCGAAGAAGAAGTTCTTAAACCTGAGGACTATGACACTATTGCGGAGGTGGGGTGGACGGAGTTCATGTTAAATGACTTCATATACCGTATCTTGCATATAACACCTGTTGAACTGGACGATATCATGAATGCCATGATCCCGATATTTTTCAAGGGTAAAGAAGAATGGGCTAAACGTGGCGTGGTCACCATGTATCCGCCATCACCTTTTACCGATCATCCATTTTTCCGGCTTTCGCTGGGCCGCTCTATGATTAAGTTTACTGAGGACCTTTACTACAAACCAGAAAAGGTAGAGAGAGCATTAAAGAAGATGACTTCAGAGTTCATTGAGACTTTGATAAGCGGCTGTCAGCTCTTCGATAGCAAGGTAACGCTGGTGGTTGAGGAGCGTGCCGGCGGATTCTTCTACCCTCCGAAGATTTTCGAACGATTCTGGTGGCCATATACAATGGAGATAGTAGACGCCCTGTGGTCGGAGGGCATCGTTACCTGGTTTCACCTGGATACCAGCTGGGACAAGAACATTCATTATTTCAAACAGCTGCCCCGCGGTTCAGCTGTTTTAGCACTCGACGGCACCACTAATATCTTCGCTGCTAAAGAGGTGCTCCGCGGCCATCTCTGTCTTGCTGGTGACGTACAAGCCGCCTTGCTGTCAATTGGTAAAGTTGAAGAAGTAGAGGCTTACTGTAAGAAGCTGATCGACGAAGTTGGTGGAGACGGTGGTTTCATATTGTCCTCTGGTTGCGAGCTTCCAGCAGCCATCAAACCTGATAACTTAAAGACGATGATAAATACAGGCAAAACCTACGAGTTATCTAAAAAGTGAACTATCATCAGATAGAATTTGAGCCGAGGGAATAATATTGAAGATAAAAAATGAACTGCTGGCACTGGACATGGATGCTGCACTCAAGGCCGCCGGTGAGGTGGTTAAGTCACAAAATAAATCTGCAGTGAAAGAAGCTGTAGATGACGTTACCCAAGCCTTGCAGGTGGTAGGAAAGAGGTTTCAGAATGGCGAATGGTTCCTCTCAGAGTTGGTTTATGCCGGCGAGATCTCTAAAGAGATCATGAATCTGCTATCACCTCTCATGCAGTCAGAGCCTTCACAATCGTATGGGACCATCCTTATCGGAACGGTGGCCGGCGATCTGCACGACCTTGGTAAAAATATATTCATAAGCTATGCCAGGAGCGCCGGATTCAACGTGATCGATCTGGGTGTTGACATAAAGACAAACAGGTTCATAGAAGCTGTGAAGGAATTCAGGCCTCTGGCATTAGGCATGTCATGTCTTTTGACATCTACAGAGCCCGAGCTCGGAAAGGTGATCAGCGAGCTGGAAAAGCAGGGCCTACGCGAAAGCGTCAAGATCGTCATTGGCGGGGCAGCGCTCTCGCAGAGGGTCGCCGACGACATAGGAGCGGATGCCTTCGCGCCTGACGCTATCACAGGGCTGGACATTATTAAGAGCTGGAGTACCTCCAAATGAATTTCAAAGAACGATTCCTCACCGCAATGAACCATGAGGAGCCGGACCAGGTTCCGGTGATGGGACTTATCATGGACCCGGCCACGGTCAACAAGATCCTGGACAAGAAGCCCGTCGACCTAGTGGGAATGCTGCAGAAGCCGCTGCTGGGCAACGTGGTCAAGAGCCTGCTAAGTTCAAACCGCTTCTGGGCCGGCATGTTCTACAGTAATTTCTCGGCTGCGATGGAAGCGGCCACCAGGCTGGGCTTCGATGCCAACTGGGCCGTATACGCCCTCATGAAGCTGACCAGGGACCCGCAGGCTTCCGTAGGCTGGTCGTGGTACGACCCCTACGGCCGGGTCTGGGAGCTGGGTACGGACGAAGTGGGCAACATCAACGTCAACTACAGCCGCGCCCTGTGCGACACGGAGGAGAAATGGGAGAAGTGGGTGGAGGAGAAGGCCCCACTCTTCGAGACGATGCTGCGTAACGTGGCCGATTTCCACAGGAAGCTGGTGAAGAACCACGGCGACCGCATCTACTCCATCGGCTACGCGGCGCCGGGCCCATTCGAGAATAGCTGGCAGCCGATCGGGTTCGTGAACTTCACCAGACTCATCTATCAGAAGCCGGAGTTCGTGAAGAAGGTGATCGCCTTCCAAACAGACCTGTGTCTCAGGAACCTGGAGGCGGTGATGGAGTCCGACGTGGAGGTGGTCCTGGGAGGGGATGACCTGGGGCAGAAGACCGGACCGCTCATGCGTCCCGAACTCATCGAGAAGCTGTATGGAGAAAGCTACCGGCGCATGGCCGATCTGGTGCACCAGCGAAAGCGGAAGTTCGTCTTCCATAGCTGCGGGAACATCCATGCCCTGCTGGACAAGTTCGTCGAGTGGGGCTTCGACGGCATCATCACCATGGAACCGACGGCGGGCATGGATTTAGGCAAGGTCCGGGAGCAGGTAGGGCATAAGCTGGTCCTTATCGGTAACCTGGACGTGTCTTACCTTATGGTCAAAGGCACACAGCAGGAAGTGGAAGATGCGGTAAAGAAAGCCATACGCGATGCTGCTCGAGGCGGAGGATACATATTATCGACGTCGCATTCCCATCCGACAGTGGACCCTGTCAGGCTTAAGTGGATGGTCGATGCCGCGCATAAGTATGGCAAATATCCCCTCAACCTCTGATCGATTCTCAACTTCCACCCTTGATAATTGATTACGCCAGCAACGACCAGTAAAGCTATACTTAATCAGTTACTGAAAAAGCAATTCCGAAAACTTACTAGGTATATCAATGTATGAAATAGAATTCAAACCGCTGGCCCTCAAAATACGTATTCGCAAAGACCAGACGATTTTAGAAGCTGCACGAAGCGCCGGCCTGGACCTGGTAAACATCTGCGGCGGACGCGGGACATGCCACCAGTGCAGGGTACAGTTGCTGGACGGACGCGTCTCCGCTATCACGACTGATGAGCGTAAGGCACTCTCTCAAAATGAGCTGACAAATGGCTACCGACTTGCCTGTCAGACCAGACCTCTCGGTCATTGCGTGGTTAACATCCCATCCGAATCTCTGACAACGTTGCAGCGGGCACAGGCGGATGGGATGGAAACACCCGCTGATGTGGACCCGCCGGTTAAGGAATACTGTCTCACGCTGCATACTTCCTCATATTCAATTGGCGATATCGAAGGAGAAGCCCTGATCGAGGCTCTATGGCAACAACACAAAATAAAATGCAGCACCATTGATAAGGAAGTCCTGAGCATCTTTGCATCAGCGGTAATGCCACCCGACGGACTGATCCAGGCTTCGGTGCGAGGCGATGAGGTTATAGCTTTACGATCCTTTCCGAACAAGAATCTGGGATTGGCCATCGACCTGGGGACGACCAAAATCGCAGGGTACCTTCTGGATCTGGATAATGGCCACACCCTTGCCGCACAAGGTATCTCAAACCCGCAAGCCATCTACGGCGACGATGTCATCACTCGGCTGGTATATGCCAGAGATTCCTCGTCTGGTGGGATTCAGATGCAGCAACTGGCCCTTGATGCCTTAAACAAACTGGCAGCCCACTTATGCGGAGAGGCCCGAGTGAAGTTAGATGACATAATTGAAACCGCGGTCGTTGGCAATACCGCCATGCATCACCTGGCCTTACGACTTCCCGTTGAGCAGTTGCTGCGGCCACCTTTTATTCCATCGATGAAAGATGCAACAGATGTAAAGGCTCGCGACCTGGGCTTGCGCTTCGCTCCAGGATCCTATGTACACTTCTTACCCAACGTCTCCGGGTACGTCGGAGCGGACCATGTGGCCATGCTATTAGCATCAGGTGTAACTCAAACCGATAAAACAATTCTTGCAATCGATATCGGCACAAACACAGAGATCTCCCTTATCAGCAACGGCGAGATAGCTTGTGTATCCTGTGCTTCGGGTCCGGCTTTCGAGGGAGGACATATCAAGTATGGTATGAAGGCTGCGACTGGGGCCATAGATCGGCTGCAGCTAGTAGACGATAAAGTGCAATACCATACTATCGGCGGAGTACCTGCCACAGGTCTCTGCGGTTCCGCGATCATCGACGCCGTGAGCCAGCTTTATCAGGCCGGCGTGCTAGACGCCGGGGGAAAAATGAAAGATCATCCGCTGGTGCGTATTGAGAATGGCCAGCGCGAGTTCGTACTTGTATCCAAAGAGGAGAGTAGCGGATACAAGACAATCACCGTAACGCAGCACGATGTAAGAGAGCTGCAGCTGGCCAAGGCAGCAGTGCGAACAGGCATCGAAGTGCTGCTGCAATCGAAAGGCATTACTGGAAAGCATATAGATCGGGTTATCGTTGCCGGAGCCTTTGGAAGCTACCTGGACCTCACCAGCGCCATAACAATTGGCATGCTTCCATCGCTGCCGCTGGATCGTTTCCGTCAGGTGGGAAACGCGGCAGGTATGGGAGCGCGTATGGCACTGATATCCAAAAGCAAGCGGCTCGAAGCTCAGAAACTTGCCTGCCGCATTCAATATATCGAACTGTCCAATATGCCCGGTTTTGATAAAATTTATACCAGAGCAACGCGAATTGAACCTATGATATGGAGTGATTAATGGAAACGAGAGTATCATCATCGCAAAAAGAGGTACTTATAAGCGTTACCCGACCCACAGTACTCATCGGAGAGCGCATCAACCCTACGGGCAAGAAAAAGCTGGTCGCCGCGCTGCAGGCCGGCGATATGGCAGCCATCCAGGCAGAAGCCATTGCCCAGGTAAAAGATGGGGCCGATATCCTTGATGTCAACGTCGGGGTGCCCGTCCTTGATGAGACGATACTATTACCAAAGGCCGTACGGGCCGTGATGGACGTAGTGGACGTCCCTCTTTGCCTGGACAGTCACAATCCCAGGGCGCTCGAAGCAGCGATCAAGGTCTATCGCGGGAAACCGCTTATAAATTCGGTAAACGGTAAAAAGCGCTCACTGCAGGAAATACTACCACTGGTTAAAGAATACGGGGCGGCGGTCATCGGACTGACTATGGATGAGGACGGTATCCCGAATAACACAGAGACACGCGTAAATATTGCCCACAAAATCATTGATAATGCTGAGAAGCTGGGCATACCGCGCGAAGACGTGGTCATCGATTGCCTGGTTATGGCTATAGGGGTCGATAACACAGTCGGCAATTTGACTATCGAGACCATCCGAAGAGTGAAATCAGAGCTAGGGGTTAATATGACATTTGGAGGCAGTAACATCTCTTTCGGCATGCCGGACAGGCACCTACTTAACGAAGCCTTCCTGTCAATGGCCATTGCTGCAGGGGTCACCTGCCCCATCGTCAACGTAAGTCAGGTGCGCCCGATGATACTGGCTATAGATTTGATACTCGGGCGCGATCGTCATGCGACCCGCTACATTAATGTCTACCGTCAACGGCAGAAGGGTTAGATCGTAATATATTAACAATAGGGTAAAGTCTTTTTTTGCCACCAAAGTTATAGCTATGTTACCTTATATAATCAAATCATGAATTTAAAGTTGACTTATTCGTAATAGACACTTTGGTGCCCTCGAGTGATGAAAGTTCGAACGTTGGAATTGTATTAAATTGCACAATCTGACGTTTTAGTTTAATGCTTTAACTGTCAAATAGACTGGGTATACATTTCGCGTTATTGTTTTCTACTGTGATTACTACGATCGAGACTAATAATAAGCCAAATAAACCGGTGAAATTATAAGGACTTCTGGCACTTGGGACACATGAAATGTGCTTGGAACCAATGGGTGTCTGTCCTTAAATAATCCGGGATCATATCCAAGAGCAATGGCTCATTACACCAGGGGCAGGTTAAGGATTTTCTCCGCCCCAGATAAAGCTCCAATTCCGCTGCGTCTGCCTCACCTCTCATTATAGACACTTTGTAAGATTTAACCTTACCGCCCTTTCTCACATTAGCTTGGGCGAGTATAGAATGAATCTTAACTAATACTTCACGGGGTCCAAAGAACCCTTTTACCATATAATCAGTTGCGCCTAATTCAAGGCCTTTTTTAACATCCGTATATGCTCCCAATACAGTGGCAACAAGAACAAGAATATCTTTGGTCTCTGCGTCACTGCGAATGCGTTTCAATACATCAAACCCCTGCAGTCCTGGTAAGACTAAATCCAGTATTATCAAATCTGGTTTATTCGCTTTCGCCAGATCTAATCCTATCTCTCCATTTTCAGCTACTAGTACGTTATACCCTTCAGCTTTAAACATATCCAGATATATCTGTCTGAACGAACTATCATCCTCGATCATCAGTACCGTTATCTTATCATTAGATTTCATATTTCGGCCCTATCCTCAAAATATAAACTGCCCGAAGTCAACCAATAACTGAAGTCCGCT
>CAYGXY010000124.1:0-5692 GCA_964354045.1 uncultured Dehalococcoidales bacterium | reverse complement strand
TGGAGCACGGCGCCGCCCGGCGATGTCACAATACCGATCCTCTCAGGAAATGCCGGCAGATGGCGTTTACGTGCGGGCTCGAAAAGGCCTTCCTCCGCCAGCTTGGCTTTGAGCCTCTCGAATTCCATGTGAAGTATGCCTACTCCCGTGGGCTGGATCATATCTACGTACAGCTGAACGGCTCCAGAAACTTCATATAGCGAAATACGTCCATGGGCTACCACCGCTATTCCGTTTGCCATTTCAACGCTCAGCCTTTTGCGGTTGAACAGGACGCATCTCATCTGGCTGGCCTCGTCCTTAAGTGTGAAGTAAAGGTGCCCGGCGGAAGACCCCGACAGGTTGGATACCTCGCCGCTGATCCAGATGTCGGCAAGCACGCCGTCGGATTCGAGTACGTCTCTGAGGTAGCCCGTTATCTGGGCTACGGTGTAGACCTGCATCTAGCCTACCCTTTCCAGATATTGACCGGTGCGGGTATCGACGCGGATGACATCTCCCTGGTTTACAAACAGTGGTATCGGTATAGTGATACCTGTCTCAAGTTTGCCGGGCTTGTTGGCGTTAGTTGCCGTGTCACCCCTGTATCCCGGGTCCGTCTGTATCACCTTAAGCTCGATTGAATTGGGAAGCTCTACGCTGACGACCTCGTCGTTGTAGTTCAGTGTGTCCAGGGTGAGGTTTTCCTTAAGGTAGTCTACAGCGTTTCTGAGTTGGTTTTTGTTGAGCGGCGTCTGCTCAAAAGTCTTCGAATCCATAAAGTAATAAAGATCGCCGTCGTTATATAAGAACTGGACAGTATGTCGATCCAGCGGCGCTCGCTCAAATTTCTCTCCCGACTGGCAAGTGTGCTCGACCGTATGTCCTCCTCGCAGGTCTCTAAGTTTTAACTTTATCTGAGCCGAGCCTCGTCCGGATTTGATATGTTGCCAGTCGACTATCTGGTACAGCGTACCGTTAATCACTATCGTGAGGCCCTTTTTAATGTCACCGGTTCCTATCATGTATCTTATCCTCTCAATATATTCGGTCGTATATAAACTGGAATGTGAATATTCCAATGGAATTAATCTATCTTCTTAGCTTTGGTGAGCACTATCGCTCTTCCTTCTTTTAAGACTACAATATCCTCTATGCGTACACCGCCCCATCCGCTGATGTATATGCCGGGTTCGATGGTGAATATCATACCATCTGTTAAAACACCTTTCGATTCCTTGCCCACGCGGGGCGCTTCATGGGTGGCCAGCCCTATTCCGTGTCCCAGGCCGTGTCCGAAGCTACTTCCATATCCACCCTGCTCGATAACCGTCCGGGCCAGGCTGTCCGCAGTATCGCCGGTCATCCCTGATTCTATAGTAGCAATAGCGGTGAACTGGGCTCCCAGCACCAAGTCATATATTTTACCAAATTTTTCATCCTGTTTCCCTAGACAGACCGTTCGCGACAGGTCGCTGGTGTATCCTCCTATGCTTGCTCCCATATCTATGATCACGGGCTCGGCGGCAGCGATAGGACGGTCGGTGGGCTGGTGGTGCGGTTTAGCTGCGTTAGGGCCGGAGGCAACAATGATATTAAATGGGAGAACACCGCTTCCGTTCTCCCGCATGGTCTTTTCCAATTCCCATGCCACTTCAGCCTCGGTCATCCCGGCCTGCATTTCTGAAGCGACCTTCTCAAATGCAGCATCGCATACTTCTATAGCTTTTACCATAAGCGCCAATTCGTCATCGTCTTTTATGGCGCGCAGTGATTCCACAAGACCTTCAGTCGGTATCAGCTCTTTTCCCTGGATGTTTGCTGTAACGGAGCGGTATGTTGCAAATGAAGTGTCGTTAGCATCGAAGCCTATTTTCTTAATATTGAAAGATGAAGTCAGCTCATTGAACCACTTTGAAATGGCTCCTTGAGTTTGAAATATTTTGAAATCGGGCACCTGGCCCTGGGCCTGCTCTATATAGCGGAAGTCCGTTGCTATTATAGCATCAGACTGGGTGATCAAAAGGTATCCTGATGATCCGGTGAATCCGCTGAGGTAGCGGCGGTTTTCCGCTTGTGAGACAAAAAGGGCATCCAAGCCGTTGTCGGCGATATGCTGTCGTATCCTCTTAAGGCGCTCTAGCATTTTTTTCTCTTGAGCAGGGCTATTAAAAAATCAACCGCATCGATATAGCCCTGCCAGCCCAGTCCGCATATCTGTATTTTGGCCAAGTCCTCGATGACGGATTTGCTGCGCCATTCCTCGCGAGCGTGTATATTGGAAAGGTGCACTTCAATAACGGGCAGATTACTATCCTCAAGTGCATCCCTTAAAGATATCCCGTAATGTGTGAGCGCTCCGGGGTTTATTATTATGCCATCAGCTTTAGGCGACTCTTCCTGAATGAAATCAATCAGCGCGCCTTCATGGTTCGACTGGTAAACCTTGACCGTGGCGCCTAATTCCCTGGCTCTTTGGGTTACAATGGCTTCCAGATCAGGCAGAGTCTTATCACCGTAGAGGTTACGGTTTCTTTTGCCAAGCAGATTTAGATTCGGGCCGTGTATAAGCAGTATTTTCATACTGGTCCCTCCCGCTTCTTTGCTCTGGGATGCGAAGCCAGATATACCTTTCTCGCCTGTGTCTGGGTTACATGTGTATATATCTGGGTAGTGGAAAGACTTACGTGACCGAGCAGTTCCTGAACTACCCTTAAGTCAGCACCGCCATCGAGTAGATGTGTGGCAAAGCTGTGACGGATCATGTGCGGGAATACCCTCTTAGTGAAACCTGCTGCGGTGGCGTACCGAGATAGCGTCTGCTGGATGGAACGTTTCGACAGCCTTCTGCCATACCTGTTAAGAAACAGCGCATCGGTGGACCGTTGCCCTATCAGCTTAGGCCGTCCTTCACGGAGGTAGCAGTCAATAGCATTTACTGCGGGCTTTCCCATGAGCGTGATTCGTTCCTTTGATCCCTTGCCTAACACGCGGACCTCACGTTCCTCAAGATTAACGTTTACAATATCGAGGCTGGCGATCTCGCTCACCCTTAGGCCTGAGGCGTAAAGCAGTTCCAGCATGGCCTTGTCCCGCATGCCCAGCGGCGTGCTGATATCAGGTGTCATTATGAGCTTGTTTACCTCATCGCTGGATAAGAACGCAGGGAGCCTTTTGGTAAGCTTTGGTGAAGATATGGTAAGCAGCGGATTTTTCGCAATGATATTCACCTGTATGAGATACGAATAGAACGAGCGCAATGCACTTAATTTACGCGCGATACTGGATTTCTCGTACCCCTCTTCGAGCAGTGAAGCTATATAGCGGCGGAGCAGCTGGATATCGACATCCTCCAGCGTCGCAATATTTTCTTTCACTGCGTAATTTATGAAGTGTCGTAAATCATGCAGATAATTACGTAGTGTATATTGCGAAGCATGGTGCTCTATCTCTAAATAACGTTTAAAATCGTTAAGCAATACCGCCACATTTTTTTCGTCTTGGATGAAGGGGATCATGTTTTAACAGCCTCCCCTTCCAGCTTATCCAGCGTAGTGCTGAAGGAGCATTGGGTGCATTTAGCCGTGTCCTTGCCGCTCATCACCATGAGGCTGCGACATTGAGGGCAGAGATTGGAGATAGGCCTGTAGTTTGAAACGAAATCGCAATCGGGATAACCCGAGCAGCCATAGAAGGTCCGTTTCTTCTTACTGCTGCGCTGTACGATATCGCGCCCGCATTTGGGATATGCGACGCCGATTTTCTTAAGGATTTGTTTTGTAGTCTTGCATGTGGGATAGTCGGAGCATGCGATGAATTTACCGAAACGCCCTGATTTGATTACCATTGGTTTACCACAGGTGGGACAGGATTCTCCGGTTTGCTCTTCCGCATTTTCTCCCTTGTTAATCGGTTTTGTATGTTTACATTCAGGGTAGCCAGTGCATGCCATGAACTTGCCGAAGCGGCCGTTCTTGATGACCATCGGCTTGCTGCACTTGTTGCAGACCTCGTCGGTCGCTTCGTCCGGCTCTTTCACCATCTGCGATTTGGCTTTCTCAAGCGATGTCTCGAACGGCCCGTAGAAGTCGCTGAGAAATGGGACCCACTCTTTTTTGCCCTGTGCGATTAGGTCCAAGCCTTCCTCCATCTGTGCCGTGAATCCAAAGTCGACAATATTTGGGAAGTGCTCGCTGAGCATGTCGCACACCGTCTTGCCCAGGTCGGTGGGTTTGAAGCGCCCGCTTTCCTGTACGATGTAATCTCTCACCTGGATCACACTTAAGATGGGCGCGTAGGTCGACGGCCGGCCGATTCCCCCTTCTTCGAGCGCCTTTATCAAGGTCGCCTGCGTGTAGCGCGCCGGCGGCTGGGTGAAATGCTGCTCCGGCTTGAGGGCGAGGAGCTTAAGTGTATCGTTTGCGATCAATACAGGCAGCGGCGACTTGTCGCCGTTTTCCTCGGACTCGTCCTTGCCTTCGCTGTAAAGTATGGTAAATCCTTTGAATCTCGTGGCAGTGCTCGTCGCTCTTAGAAGGTACGAAAACTTCTCCTGCTGCACCTTCGCCTCGATATCGGCGGTGATGGTATCGATTATAGCTGGCGACATCTGGCTGGAGACCATGCGCTTCCAGATCAGCTCGTACAGGCGCAGCTGGTCTTTGTTGAGATAGCCCTCGATCGACGATGGCTCGCGCATTATCGATGTCGGCCTGATGGCCTCGTGCGCCTCCTGCGCCCCCTTTGATTTTTTCTGGAAAACACGCGGGGTCTTGGGCAAAAACTCTTCGCCGAGTTTCTCTTTGATATACGTTCGCGTTTCCTCTATTGCCGAGGGGGCAACCTTGGTGGAATCGGTACGCATATAAGTGATGAGACCTGTCGATCCCTCTTTGCCGAGCGCCAGGCCCTCGTAAAGCTGCTGGGCGATGGACATGGTGCGCTGGGCGCTGAAGCGCAGCTTGCGCCACGCTTCCTGCTGCAGGGTGCTGGTGGTGAACGGTGGGGCCGGCTGTCGCGGCGCTTCTTTCTTGCGCACGTCCGCCACCTTGTAGTCGGCGTCTTTGAGCCGGCTTACGATCTTCGACGACTCGTCCTCGCTCTTTATGTCAATCTTGCTGCCGTTCATGTTTCCGACGAAGGATGCGGTGAAACCCTCGCCCGAAGCTATCTTCTCCAGGTTTGCGTCGATGGACCAGTATTCCTTGGGGATGAAGCTCTCGATCTCGCGTTCGCGGTTGACCACCAGCTTGAGCGCTACCGATTGCACTCTGCCTGCGGAAAGGCCGCGCCTGATCTTCTGGCATAATAGCGGGCTCAACTTATAACCCACAAGCCTGTCGAGGATGCGTCTCGCCTGTTGCGCGTTTACAAGGTCCATATCGATATCGCGCGGGTGCTTGAAGGCCTCCTGCACCGCGTCTTTGGTGATCTCGTGGAACACTACCCGTTTGATAGAGGATTCGTCGAGCTTGGCCGCCTCCACCAGGTGCCAGGAGATGGCCTCGCCCTCGCGGTCGGGGTCTGTCGCCAGGTATACCGCCGAGGCGTGTTCCGCGGCCTCTTTAATCTCTGCGACCACCTCGCGTTTCTCCTTCGGCACTTCGTACTTGGGGGCAAACGTCTTTTCCTTGCTATCGACGCCCAATCGTTTTTGCGGCAGGTCCCTGATATGCCCGATGGAGGCCTTGACCTTGAAGTTGCCGCCCAGTAT
>CAYGXY010000123.1:0-7442 GCA_964354045.1 uncultured Dehalococcoidales bacterium | reverse complement strand
AGTGGTGCCGATCGACGTGCACATGAGCGATGAGTATTTTGTCCTAGTGCTCACGGGGCCTAACACCGGCGGCAAGACCGTATCGCTCAAGACGGTCGGGTTGATGGCGGCCATGGCCCAGTCTGGGTTGCACCTTCCCGTTGGGGAAGGCTCAGCCCTGTCGGTTTTTGAGGGCATCTATGCCGACATCGGCGATGAGCAGTCGATCGAGCAATCGCTGTCCACTTTTTCATCCCACCTGACGAATATCGTCCATATCCTGGACAGGGCCGATGAACGAAGCCTGGTGCTGCTGGATGAGCTGGGCGCCGGCACAGACCCGGTGGAGGGCTCTGCCCTGGCCCGGGCTATGCTATCGCACATTCTGGCGCGGCGGATCACCACATTGGTCGCCACCCATTATTCCGAGCTGAAGGCGTATGCACAGATGACTCCAGGCGTGGAGAACGCGGCCATGGAGTTTGACATGGAGACGCTGTCGCCCACGTACAGGCTGCGAGTAGGGCTACCCGGCCGCAGCAACGCCTTTGCCATTGCCGAACGGTTGGGTTTATCGCCGGCCGTCGTCCAAGCAGCGCGGGACCTCGTTTCACCCAAGGAGATAGAGACCGAAACGCTGCTGACCGAGATCCAGAGGGCGCAGCGGCAAGCGACTACCGCCCGAGATGAGGCGGTGCTGGCCCACCGCCGTGTGGCCGAGCAGGAGCGGCGGCTGGCCGCCCGGCTGGCGGTCATCGAAGGGGAGCGCCAGGCGATCCTCAGCGAGGCCCGCAGCCAGGCACGCCACGAGCTGGGAACGATACGCCAGGAGATCGAGGCGCTGCGGGCCGAGCAGGTGGTCACCGGCGGGGATCTGCGTCAAGGTCTGGCCCCGCCTGACCGGGCGAAGGAGTGGCTGGCCCAGGCTAAGGCGCGCCTGGCGGAGAAGGAAAAACTGGTCGCGCCTCCTGCTCCGCCGCCTGTAGAAGAGGTACCGATCGGCGGGGAGATTGCCGCGGGCGATACCGTGTGGGTCAGCGGGCTGAATACTACCGGCCAGGTCATAAGCGTGGCCGACGACAGCGCCGAGGTGCAAGCCGGCAGCTTTCGGGTGCGGGTCAAGCTCGACTCGCTGGAACGCCGCGGCCGGCCCCAAGCGGCCGATCTGGAGCCGGTGGTAGTGCGGCAGGGTTTTCATCCGTCGCCTGGCGTCGAGCTGGATGTGCGCGGCATGCGGGTGGAAGAGGTTGCCGAGCTTTTGGACAAGTACCTGGACGACGCCTTTCTGGCCACCCTGCCGTTCGTGACGATCATCCACGGCAAAGGCACCGGCACCCTACGGAAAGCCGTGCGCCAGCAGTTGGACCGCCACCCGCTCGTCCGCTCCTATCGTCCTGGCGAGCGGGGCGAAGGGGACGAGGGCGTGACGATAGCCTACCTAACCAGCACCGAATAGCGTCCGACTTCGCAACACTTCAATTCTTGCCCCGTTTACGCCTATGTAGTATACGTAGCTGCAAAAACCTAGCACGGAGAACCGGGCTTGACATTCGGCCAAATGGTGGTATACTGTCAGTAACCGGAGCCCAGTTGGTTAGTCAATACTCCGACATCCGTCTTGTACTGGGCTAGTCTGCCGGGCCATCACTATCGCCTCATCGCACGTCTTGATCCTGGCAGGCCGCCTCCCTCTGGCTCTGCTTCGCCTGGCCTGTTAGGCCAGGGCCTCTGCGGCACGAAGGCCATCTCTTTGGCATGCACAGGAGGAAAACGCAATGAACAGGCTCTCTTTTCGTACACAAGCGCTTGCCCTGGCCGGCACCATCCTTCTGCTTGGCCTGCTGTCGAGTGCGGTGTGGCTCGCCGTCGATAGCGGGCCTGTTCGGGCCGAGGCGCCCTCCTCAGCCCTGGTTGCATCTGGCGGTAACCTGCGCTACTACTCTGCCGAGCCGGACCGGCTCGATCCGGCACTCGTTTGGCAGGCGAACGAGGTCCGCATCGTCGCCCAGATCTTTGAGGGCCTGATGCGCCTGGACGACGACCTCATTCCGCAGCCGGCCCTGGCCAGCAGTTGGAGCCTGTCGGCCGATGGCAGCGTCTACACCTTCACCCTGGGCACAGCTACCTTTTCGAACGGCCGGTTGGTGGTCGCCGGCGACGTGGTCTATTCGATCATGCGCGCCATCTCACCCACGATCGACGGCGGTGGCCCGGCGACCTATGCAGGAATGCTGTTCGACATCCAGGGCGCCCAGGAGTACAACGAAGGCAATACCAGTGTTACGGTCGGCGTCCAGGCCCTCGATCAGGCCAGCGTGCGCTTTGACCTGGTCGGCACCGTTCCGCCGGGCGTGTTCCTGAAGAAACTCTCCCTACCGATAGCCGACGTGGTGCCGGCTGAAGTGATCGCCGCCGGCGGCCCAGAGTGGTGGCGCGATCCGGGCCACTGCGTCGGCACCGGCCCGTTCAAGCTGGCCGAGTGGGTTGAGGGCGATCACCTGTCGCTGGTGCCCTACGGACTGCACCACGCCGGGCCGCCCCTTCTCCGTCACGTCGAGGCGCGGTTCCTGGCCGACGAGGCTGCCGCCCTGGAGGCCTACAGGCAGAACCAGATCGACCTGTTTGAGCCGAGCGCGTCGCAGGTGGTGACTATCACTGCCGACCCGATCCTGGTCAGCCAGTTCATAACCAAGGCCGGCACCTGTACCTACTGGTCGATTCTAGACAACCAGCAAGAGCCCTTTAGCAGCACGCTCGGCATGAAGCTGCGCCAGGCGCTCAACTATGCCGTCGACAAGACCGACTTTATCAGCGTAGCGCTGGACGGGATCGGGGCACCGGCCCGCGGAATCCTGCCGCCGGAAATGTACGGCTATAACCCGGCGTTGGAGGGGCTTGATTTCAACGTCGTGTCGGCGACGCAGCTCCTGGCCGCATCGGGCTATACCGGCACGCCTGAGATCGTATTCCGTTATAACGACCCCCTCCAGTTGCGGCGCGCCGAGAACCTCCGCGACCAATTCCTGGACAACCTGGGGATCGGCATTATCCTATCCACGACGGCCACTTCCTACCAGATGCGGATCCATGGTTGGTGCGCCGACTATCCCGATCCCTCAAACTGGTTCCCCTATCTCCTGCGCAGCGATGGGTCTTTTAACCGCACGCACTACAACAACCCGGTTGTTGATGCCCTGATCGACCAGGCGGCAACCACCCTGACGGAGACTGAGCGTCTTGACCTGTACCACCAGGCGGAGCAGATGGCCGTGTCGGAGGCGGCGGAGCTGCCGCTGTGGCATAGCCAATGGCAGCTTCTCAGGAAACCGTGGGTATCGGACGAGGTGGTTTTGGACATGCAGTGGAGCCAACCCTTCAGCGACGTGACCATGGCCGTGCAGGCGGTCTACCTGCCACTGATACTGAAAGGGGATTGACGTCAGCATGAACCTCCCGCAGGTTCTCCACCTGCGGGAGGTTGGGTTGGTTACCCTTCAAGCTCTTGGCGTAGAATGCCGATCTGGTGCACGCCGTGGTACTGGCCGTCGTGAAAGTGCGACCGGCGGCGGCTGCCCTCGTGGCGAATGTCGGCCTTCCACGGGACACAGACGAAAGGGCAGCGCAAGCAATTGGCCTTCTCCTAGAAGAGTGCCTAAGGTGAGATGCGCATGATCCTAACTTGGAGCCCGCGGAACTCGCCTTGGCTTCCAGGCAAGTCTCCACCAGGAGAAAGACAGCCTCCTCCAACTGGGTAGGCAGTAGGCTTGTGCCGTGCCGGCCGCACTGGTCCTGCCGTCGCCTGAGATGCGCTACTCCACAGGGCGGTTCTATTATACCCCAGTCGCCGCGACAAGTCCAACGCTGCCTCGCCAGTCCCAGGGGGGTGCGCTTCAGGATTCTGGATGGCACAGTCTGGGCGACTTCTGCAACCTCAGCCGGTCGCCCCTACAGGGAGTGATCGAGCGTGTTGGAATAGCCATAGCCGAATAGCCACCGTCCGACTTGACTCCTGTCTTTTTTTGACGGTCCGAAGGGAATCTGCTATAATACGGAGGCTTGTTGCGTGTTGGTGGCAGACGCAACCTGGCCGGTGGCCAGGTCATCCCGTTGAGGAGAGCGACTATCGTATGGACTGAAGAGTGCCTGCCGATGTTCGGGCCGAGATTTCGGATCGAAGATCGGGGCTGAGGGAAGCGGTCAGTCGTACCACCCGGTTGCCACAATACGCGATAAGCGGGCAGGCGGGTTTTTTATGCCCAGCTGTACCCCCGAATAGGGGGCAACGTAGAAAGTACGGACGACGGGAGGGAGGTGAACGAGGTTGGCAACAGTCACTCTGCGTGATGGTGAGACGCAGGATGGCTTGCTCAAGCGCTTCCGAAAAGAGGTTATGCAGGAGAGGATCCTGAGCGATGCCCGGCGCAAGCGGTGGTATATTGGGCCGAGCGAGATGAGGCGCATGAAGAAGCAACGTGCCATCCGCCGCGCCCGGCGCCGGCAGCGACAGCGTGAGGCAAGGCAGCAGTAAAGCCTGCGGTTTTGAAAGGAGCTGTTTTTGGCTAAGGAGAGTAAAGACAAAATAGAATTACAGGGCACGATCGTGGAGTGCCTGCCCAGCACCCAGTTCAAGGTGCGGCTGGACAATGACCACGAGGTTCTGGCCTACCTGTCGGGGAAAATGCGCAAGTATTACATCCGCGTGTTGTTGGGTGACAGGGTCATGGTCGAGCTTTCGCCCTACGACCTCACGAAGGGGAGGATCACCTACCGCTTCCGCAAGCGTCCCGTTGCTGGCGAGGCCGAGGAACGCCCGACGAAGTAGATATAGCAGAAGCCATCTGTCTGGGCGACAGATGGCTTTTTTGTTGGAAGGGGAGAGGACGCCGCGGCCGGCAAGTCCGAGGAACTCCAGATTCAGTAAATAACACAAGCCACCTGTCGCTTTGACAGGTGGCTTGTTATTCTAGGGGTCGAACTACATGGTCAGGGCCATGATCGCTTTCTGAACGTGGAGCCGATTTTCGGCGACGTCGTAGATAGAGGAGCGCGGCCCGCTGGCCACCTCGTCGGTCACCTCAAATCCCCGGTCGATCGGCATCGGATGGGTAAAGATGGCGTTGTCGGTGCGGGCCATTTTGGCCGAGTCGCAGATCCATTCCGGGTGCTGCAGCGCCTTTTCGACCTCCTGCTGCTTCAGGAACTCGCCGTCCCGATACGCGTTAGGGCTCATCCAGTGGCGGGAATAGACGACGTGGGCGCCGTCATAGCCAGCCAGGAGATCGGTCGTCTCTTGAAACGCCCGTCCGTTGGCGGCGCAATTCTGGCGGGTCCAGGCGACGACTTGGGGGTCCAGGTCAAAGCCGGGCGGATGGGCCAGGGTCACATCCATGCCAAAGCGGCTGCCGACCAGGAGCGCTTCCTGGACACTGCACCAGGAGCGGGCCAGCGCACCGTGGCCCCACGCGACCAGCAGCTTCTTGCCAGCCAGGACGGCCGGGTCAGCCGGGAAACCGGGCCCGTGGCCATACCACTCGGCCCAAGCCATCAGGTCGGCCAGGCCCTGACAGGGGTGATATTTGTCGTGGGCCATGCTGATCACCGGGATGGTGCACCATTGGGCGTACTCGCGGAGCAGCTCGTCACCGGCGCCATAGTACGGCACCTTGTCTTCCAGGATGCGGATGCCCAGGCCGGCAGCGTAGCGGCTCATCACCCTGGCGGCGTCTTCGACCGTCTCGCCAGCGGTGGTGGCCGTTTTCAGGCGCATGGCCTTGGGCTCCAGAAACTGGGCGTGGCCGCCCAGCTCAGTGGCAGCGCACTCGAACGATTGCCGGGTGCGCACCGACGGGTTGTAGAAGAACATGAAGAGCGTCTTGTTGTGCAGAACGCGACTATAGCGCTTGCCATAGCGGTCGCGCTTCATCTTGGCGGCTAGGTCGAGCACGGCTTCCAGCTCCTGGCGGCTCCACTCCTGGGTGCAGATCAGGTCTCGGCCATATAGATCCATGGGTTCCTCCTAATAGCTCACTTCTTTTTCTTGACAGGGCGCCAATCGCCATGGTGGCCCACCGGCCCACCCATTTGCCAGTATTCACCGCCGACGTAGGCCAGCGGCTGAGCCCGGGCATAGTCCAGCCGGCCGTCGGCGGTTAGCAGGTCATCGTCGGCCTGGACGGCGACCACCTGACCGAGAAAGAGATCATGGCTGCCCAGCGACAGGTGGTGGATGACCCGGCATTCCAGGGCGACGGGGCACTCGGCGACGAGCGGGACACGGACCTGGCTGGCCGGGGCGGGTGTCAGGCCACAGGCGGCCCATTTGTCCACGTCGCGCCCTGACACGTTCCCGCAATAGTCCACGATGCCCACCTGGCCGGCACGGGGGATGTTGACCACGAACTCGCCAAGCTCAGCGATCAGGTGGTGCGAGAAGCGGCCGGGCCGGACGCCAATGCCGACGACCGGCGGCTCGGAGCAGGCGACGCCGGCCCACGCCAGGGTGATCAGGTTGGGCCGGTCGACGCCGCAGCTCACCAGGACTACCGGCACCGGGGAGAGGGCGGTGGACGGCGGGTTGATGATTTTCATCGGGTGTGATGTATCCCCTATTTGCCGCCCATGGTCAGGGCCATGATCGCCTTTTGAACATGCAGGCGGTTCTCGGCCTCGTCAAAGGCGGCGCTGCGCCAGCCGTCGCCGGTCTCTTTGTCGATCACTTCGTCGGTGACCTCATAGCCACGGTCGCAGGGCAGGCAGTGCATGTAGATAGCGTCCTTGTTCGCCAGGGCCAGGTGCCTGGCATCGCAGAGCCAGCTCTTGTTGGCGTCAAAGATGGCCTGGGTCTTCTTAGGATCGTTCTCACCGATGGGCGGCTGGAAGAGGGGTACGGCGCACCAGGCTTTAGGATAGACCACGTCCTGGCCTTTCAGGGCCTCTTCGAAATCGTTGACCACTTTGAATGAGCCGCCGTAGCGCCGGGCGTAGTCCTGGCACTGCTGGAGGATGTCCGGGGCCAGCTCCATGCCCACGGGGTGCGCCAATGTCACCTCCATACCCATCATCGTGGCGTAGAGAATGGCGCTCTGGGGCACGGCGCGGGGCTTCTCGATGGAGGGCGAGTAGGCCCAGGACATGAGGAAGCGCACGCCCTTGAAGCTGCCGAGCTTCTCCTTGACGGTGAAGACATCAGCCAGGCCCTGGAAGGGGTGGTAGATGTCGTCTTCCATGTTCAGGACGGGGATGTCGGCCCAGCGAGCGAACTCGCGCAGCATCTCGTGGGCGCCACCGTAGCGCCACTGCACCGGATCGCCGTAGCAGCGGATGGCGATGGCCTCGCCCATGCGGGAGAGCGTGCGGGCCACGTCCGAGACGCGCTCGGTGGTGTAGGCTCTCTCATAGCCTTCCATAGCCGGTGCATAAATCTTCGCCGGGTCAAGGAAGTGGGCGTGCCCGCCAAGCTGGGT